>CALRXZ020000131.1:0-10668 GCA_943372255.1 Chitinophaga pinensis | reverse complement strand
TATGGCCAAAGACCTAGGATCCAGCCTGCAAGCGCCTTTTATGACTTTGAGTTTTATGGCATTATTGGTGATTCCTCACTTGAAATTAAGTGACAAAGGATTATTTGACGGTGACAATTTTAGCTTTATCCCCTTGGTACAGGATCAAGCTTCTTGACCTATCCAAACGGCTCCGCCAATACTACTTCTTTTAGCTCCTGTTACACTGTGTAGCACGGTGTTTTCTTCACGCCATCGCAGCACGGCCAATAGCCCCATGACCAAAGCTTCTTTATAGTCTATCAATTCTTTTTCAGGTATGGCTACCGATATGCCCAATGGTTTAACGGCAGCTGTAATTCTTTCAATCAAGAAATAATTATGTGCTCCCCCACCTGTGATTAATAGAGAAGCTTGATCCTCCATTTTACCACCTTTTAATGTATTAATGGCATAGCCAATTTGCATGGCAATATGCTCTACATAAGTTCTCAATGCATCTGGCATAGATAATCCATAAGAAGCAATCAGCGGATACACTTGGTCTGTTCCAAAATCATTGGCCAAAGACTTGGGATAGGGTTGCTTGTAATAATCCAACCCATTTAATTTGGTTAATAATCCTATGTGCAATTGTCCGCTCTTGGCTATATCGCCACCGGCATCATATTCTTTTCCTATCTGCTCACAGAAAATATTCATCACCCTATTGGCGGCACAAATATCATAAGCCAAATAACCAGTGGCTTGATTGGCAGTAATATTGGCAATCCCACCTAGGTTTAGTAGATAAGCATATTTATTCAGTAATAATTTTTCTCCCATGGGAACAATGGGAGCCCCCTGACCGCCAAGGGCCACGTCCATGATCCGCAAATCACTCACGGTATTGATGCCCGTGGTTGCAGCAATAGTTGCCCCACAACCCAATTGACCCGTCATCCCCAATTCAGGCACATGAAAACTGGTATGACCATGGGATCCTATTAATTGTACTTGATGTTCTAAATCAAATTCTTGGATAAATCTATTCACGCCTTCGCCCAAAAGCCTTCCGTAATTGGTATGCAATAGCTGGTATTCATAGGCAGATAGACTGGTGGCATTTTTCAACTGTTTCTGCCACTCCGTACTATAAGCATAACAGGCTGCAGCTTTAATGGCATATTCCCATTTTCCACCCATTTCTGTGAACTCAGCAAAAACCAGGTCTAGACCGTCTAAACTGCTCCCACTCATGAGTCCAATTGCCTTGTAAAACATAAATTTCCTATTACAGTGGTTTGATTTTAGTTTTGACATCCCAAATCTAAGTTCAAATACCAATACCATGATCGTAAATTTAAGTGAACAACACAGCCTAGTGAGCAACTGGGTATCGGAATTGAGGGATATTAATGTGCAAGGAGACCGCATGCGTTTCCGTAGAAACTTAGAGCGGATTGGAGAGATTGCCGCTTATGAGATTAGCAAGGAACTTCCTTGGAAAATACAGGAAACCCCCACTCCGCTTGGTATTCATGAAAGTAAAGTATTAGAAGAACAGCCAGTACTGGCAACTATTCTACGTGCCGGAGTTCCCTTACATCATGGTATGATGAACTATTTTGATAAGGCAGACAATGCTTTTATCTCGGCCTATCGCAAACATCACCGCGATGGTAGTTTTGAGATCAACCTCCAATACATGAGTAGCCCCAGTTTGGAAGATAGGATTGTGATTATCAGCGATCCCATGTTGGCAACAGGTGCTTCATTGGTAAAAACCATTCAATATATTAAGAACGAAGGCAACCCTAAAGCCATTCATATAGTAGCTGCTATTGCTTGTACGGTGGGTATTGAATTTGTTCATCGCGAAGCAGGAAACCAAATCAAGATCTGGTGTGGCGATATTGACGATGAGCTAACGGCTAAGGGTTATATTGTTCCGGGCTTGGGCGATGCAGGAGACCTAGCATTTGGTATAAAAGTGCAGTCTTAACCCAGTTTGGTTCTAATAAAAAGTTAATTAGGGGCAATTTTTGCTTAATTGCTTTAAGCTAGCAGGCTTTGGCTTAAATTCGAATTGGTGATGGGTAAAATGAAAATCTGTTTTTTGGTAGTCAGTCTGTTTTTGCTGGGCAATGCCTCGGCACAGGACCCCCATTTTTCACAGTTTTTCTCTTCTCCACTTACTTTGAATCCTGCTTTTACGGGTAAATTCTTTGGAACCTATCGCGTAGCGGGCAATTATAGAAACCAGTGGCCTACTATCAACAATGCTTTTACCACCACTACTGGCTCCATTGACTTTCATATTTTACAAGATAATATTGCCCCTAATGATACCTGGGGCGTGGGTTTTGTGGGTTATAATGACAATAGTGCCAATGGTGCTGTAAAATTCAATTATGCTTCTTTCTCCACCGCCTACCACAAGGGTTTGGATGAAGATGGCAATCACCAATTAGGCGCAGGTTTTCAAGTCACTTATGCCAATATGCTGATTAATACAGCCAATCTAAAATTTGAAGACCAGTTAACCAGTTCGGGTTTTACTGGAGTCACTTCTGAAGTGTTTAACAATGCTAGTTTGCAATCCAATTATATAGACGTAAATGCGGGTTTGTTGTACAATGGAAGTACCAATGATAGAAACAATTTCTATTTTGGTTTGAGCTTGTACCATATTAATAGACCCAAACAACAGTTTACAGGAGCCATCTATAATTTAAATCCAAGGGCTACTTTAAATGCGGGTGGCTATTTTCCATTAGGTACTGCAACCACCATGCACGTGAGTGCTTTGCAAATGTTTCAGGGGGGCGCTTCTGAAACCATGATTGGTGGTGCCCTGCAATTAACAGCTGATCCAGAATCCGATAAACCCACTAGTTTTTATGCAGGTGCATGGGTCAGATTTAAAGACGCTATTATTCCCTATGTAGGTATGGAATACCAAGATTTTAGACTTGGTCTAAGTTATGATTACAATAGTTCTGCTCTGAGCACGGCCTCCCTAAACCGAGGTGGTATTGAGCTTTCCTTGATCTATATAAGAAGACCCAATACAGATAGACCTGTGAACTGTCCTAAATTCTAATTTTTAAAAATCGTTCCAAATTATTATTATAACCAATCACTTCATTGTGTTGTTGATGGCTATAAATAAATAAGATTCTATCCTTGATTAGATTTGAATTGGTCAAGTCTTTTTCATCAATCAAAACGGGACTAAGATTCCATTTGTTTCTTAGTTCTTGAGCTACCAATAAACTATTATTCAAAGTTCCCCCATCCTTTGTATAGATATTGATTAAACGATTTTTTTCATTGGCAGCCATCCATTTAATTTAATTGTCATTGCCCCCATACAAAGCATCAAATAATAACACTTCATCTATATTGGCGTAAGCAATGATTTTACTAATGACCCTATAAGCGCCACTATGCCCCGCTAGTGTAATAGCCAAATCAGCCTCCAAGGGCATTTGTTTTTGTTTGAGTATTTTTTGACGCTGAAGCGATAGTAAAACCTCTTGAACCAATGCATTAAAGACACCGGGTTGTTCTAGCTTTCCGCCATAACTATCTGGTGCATTTTTAGGCCCTTCTGGAAACACAAAAATGGCATTTCTGCCACTGGCGTCAAACTGTTCTAGCAAACGGAAATAAGCCGTAGCACTATCAATATTATTATACCAACCATGAAACCAAAATACCAGCTCAAAAGGCTTTGTGGGTTTAAAATGTTGGGGAATATGCACCAACACAGAAGCGTCATTGTAATGAAGGGCAGCAGGATAACTCTTACCCTGATACTGGTGACCCAAGGCCCTTCCCGTATCTGGGAACATGGCATTATTAGCTTGGAATTGAAAAGTCTTCCCCGACTGCGCCAATAAGCAAATTGGCAACAAGAAAAAGATGAACAAAATAGATTTCAGACCCATATTAAATTGATTACTTAAAACTACTGTATTCTATGCCTATTGCCCCTTTTTGCTTGATTCCATGTTAAAACTTTACATTTGACACTCAAAACCCTCCCAAGTGCTCAAAGAAATGATCTTGGCCATACAGGCTTATTTCCAGGCCCACCGTTTTATCAAGGAACACAAACTGTGGAAATGGATCTTGATTCCTGGCATTTTATATGCCGCACTATTTATGGTGGGTGCCTATTATTTTGGGCAGACTTCAGGGGAATTTATTACCTGGTTGAGCTTGAAAACCGGTTTAAAATCTTGGTTAGACAAATTGAATTCTGGGTTCTTGGGATTCTTATTTACCATGGGTGGATTGCTACTCTGGCTTATCTTATTGCTCTTCTATTTCTCATTGTTCAAATACGTGTTCTTGATTATTGGCTCACCCCTATTTGCCTATTTGAGTGAGAAAACAGAAGCCATTATTGAAGGCAAGGACTTGCCCTTTAATTTCAAACAAATGCTCAAAGACATGGCTAGAGGTGTAAGACTAGCCGTAAGAAATAGTCTTTGGCAAACCGTCTATACTCTGTCTATATTGCTATTGAGTTTGATTCCCTTGGTTGGATGGCTTACCCCAGTGATGGCACTGATTATTGAATGCTATTATTACGGATTTTCTATGTTGGATTATAGCATGGAACGCCACCGAAAAACACCCGCAGAAAGTATTTTCTATGTAGGATCCCATAAAGGTCTGGCCATTGGAAATGGATTGGTATTTTATATCATGCACTTATTACCATTTGTGGGATGGATCTTGGCACCAGCTTACGCTGTTGTTGCAGCCACACTTAGCATGTATCCACTGAAACAAACAAAACAATAATGGCTCTAGGTAAATTATACTTGATTCCAACTGTTTTATATGAGGAGGCTTTGGAAACTATTCCAGCTTATCTATTAGATGCCATCAAAGACTGCCAAGTTTTTTTTGTAGAAAATGACAAGACCACCAGACGCTTTTTCAAAAAGCTTTGGAAAGAAATGATCATTGATGACTACCAATGGTTTGTCATACACAAAGCAGAAGCGGAAGTAAAAGCACAGTTCTTACAACTACTCAAATCTGGAAAAAATATTGGGATTGTAAGTGAAGCTGGTTGCCCTGGCGTGGCCGATCCTGGCCAAGTATTGGTAGCAGCTGCACAAGAAGCAGGCATTCAGGTAAAACCCTTGGTAGGGCCCAGTTCTATCTTACTAGCACTCATGGCTTCTGGTATGAATGGACAAATTTTTCAATTTCATGGATACCTACCCATTGATTCTTTGGAACGCAAAAACAAGATTCAACAATTAGAAGCAGACGCACAAAAAAGGTCCTGTTCCCAAATTTTTATTGAGACCCCTTATAGGAATAATGCTATTATCAAAGATCTCTTATCCAACTGTAAAGAGACCAGCAAAATCTGTATTGCGGTAGACATTACTGGACCAACAGAATCCATTCAAACCAAAACAGTAAAACAGTGGAAGCAAGCCATTCCAGACATCCACAAACGCTTGGCCATATTCATTCTTTACGCTGAATAATCCTTTCCGGTAAGGGCATAAAAAAGCTGCTGCAGTTTCCTGCAACAGCTAAGTATTAATACTAATTTATTTTGGCTTGATAGTAGATTCAGCTGGTGCTGCAGGTACCCCATGAATGGCATAAATACTATCCACAATATAGCTCTGCATTCCGCGCCATGGAAGTGATCCAAAATGACGCTTATAGTGGAGTTCTACTTCCCTTCCAGAATTTTGCAAGAGCTGCTCAGCAATTCTTTCATTTTCTACACTAAACTCAAATTCATTACTCTGTACATTGGCTTTAAAACCACTTTGGATAATTTTCCCCTCATAGGTTTTAAAGATGACACCTTTTTTCTGGAAAGTATTTAACTGACCAGCTTTTGTGCCTTCTGCAAACACAAAATAAAAACGCCAGTAACAAAAGGCAATTAGTGCTACAACTAGAACCGTTAAGAAGGTCCAAAGGATTTTTTTTGCATTCATTATAGTCCGTATTGGTCAACAAGATAAATCAAACCCGCCATATTTACCGCACCCAAGAGCAATTCCCTTTTATGTACATTTTCAAATGTATCGGAACGCGCGTGGTGAACATCAAAATATCGCTGTGCATCTGGCACAAAACCAGAAAGTACCGTACCAAAAGTTCGGTTCAAGGGTCCTATATCGGCCCCGCCACCGCCATCAATGATGGTCTCCGTGCCATAAGGTTTTAAGAGTGGTAACCAAGACTGGAACTTGGCCAACTGGGCTTTGTTCTGGGTAGTAAAACCAAATCCACGGGGCGTAAAACCACCCTCATCACTTTCCAAAGCAAATAGGTGTTTTTCATTTTGTTGTTTGGCCACTTCTGCATATTTGGTACCACCACGCAAACCATTTTCTTCATTGGCAAATAACACAAAACGAATACTGTGTTTGGGTTTGTAACCAATGGCTTTCATGGCACGCAAAATCTCCATGGTATGCACAATACCAGCGCCATCATCGTGCGCGCCTTCATTTACATCCCAACTATCTAAGTGACCACCAATGGTAATAAATTCATTTGGGAACTCTGAACCGGTTAATTCAGCAATCACATTATGTCCAATGGTATCGGGTAAGAATTTCCCGTTGGTACTCAAGGAAACTTTGAATCCTTTTTTCAAATACCATAAATAGTCTGCATCCCTTGGACCAACTGCCACAGCAGGAATCTTGGGCAAGCTATCGGTATAAGCCATGGCACCCGTATGTGGATCATTGGCAACAGATTCAGTGAGTGAGCGAATGATTACTGCAACCGCACCATATTTAGCAGCCCTACTAGGCCCAGAACGTCTGTAAATACCCGCTTCTCCATATGAAATAAAGGGCTGAATATTGGTGGGGTTAAAAGAGTTGTTATAATACACAATCTTACCCTTGATTTCATTTTTGCGTTTTTCTAATTCGTCAAAATTGGCTACAGTAATTACTTCTGCTGTAATGGTTTTTCCAGCACTGCCCAAGGAATTTCCTAGAGCCAACACATCCAAAGCACGATTGGTTTTTTTGTTGTTGATTTCAGTAATCACGGCTTTGTCTTTACCACCCCTTACCCAATGGGGAACCATACATTCCTGCATCCAAACCTTATCGGCTCCTAATTGCTCCAAAGTTTTCTGACCCCAGATTTCTGCCTTCACCATACCTGGAGAACCCGCTAATCTTCCACCTATTTGTTTGGTTAATTGATAGAGCAAGTCATATGCTTTACCATTTTGAAGTATTTCATTGGACAAAGTTCTAATCATCAAAG
Organism: Chitinophaga pinensis; assembly: GCA_943372255.1. GTDB lineage: Bacteria > Bacteroidota > Bacteroidia > Chitinophagales > Chitinophagaceae > Sediminibacterium > Sediminibacterium pinensis_M. The sequence continues at coordinate 3,417 of CALRXZ020000131.1, read as the reverse complement.
AATCTTTGTTCTGAGCCATCAGCAGGCTAGGCAAAACAGCCAATAGGAAAATCAGTTTGCGCATAGTGTTGGTTTCGTTTAAAGTCTGTAAAAGCTGGAAGCAATGAAGTTAACCAATTGTTTTGTTTTGCCAATAAGGATGAATGGGTTTACACATTGGAGAAATAATTGTTACTTGCAGACAATTCCGGGCCCCTTCCGGTTACAAGTACTAAATCAAACACGGTATGCGCATAGGCATTGTTTGCTATCCCACATTTGGGGGAAGCGGGGTTTTGGCAACGGAACTGGGCAAGGCCCTAGCTGATGAAGGTCATCAGGTTCATTTTATTACCTACCAACAACCAGTAAGACTCAACGTTTTTAACGCCAATATTTTCTATCACGAAGTAAGGGTACCAACCTATCCTTTGTTTGACTATCCGCCTTATGAAGTGGCATTGGCCAGCACCATGGTAGACGTGATCATGAACCATGACTTGGATTTGTTACACGTACACTATGCCATTCCACACGCATCTGCTGCCTATATGGCCAAACAGATTGTGAAACAAAAGAATGGTAGAAATATTCCCGTGATTACTACTTTACACGGCACCGATATTACCTTAGTGGGTAAGGATAAAACCTATGAACCCGTGGTTACTTTTTCAATCAATGAATCAGACGCCATTACAGCCGTATCTCAGAACCTTAAAGACGAGACTTATAAAAGTTTTGCCATTACCAAAGAGATAGACGTGATCTACAATTTTGTAGACGTAGCAAGGTTTAATAAAAAACCCATTGACGCATTTAGAAAAGTAATTGCGCCCAAGGGAGAAAAAATTCTCATACACGCATCCAACTTTAGAAAGGTAAAACGCATTCATGACGTAGTGAGCGTTTTTGCAGAAGTACGCAAAGCCATGCCCGCCAAATTACTCATGGTGGGTGACGGACCAGAAAGACCTGCTGCAGAAGAACAAGCAAGAGAACTGGGCATAGAAGAAGACGTACGTTTTCTTGGCAAGCAAGAACAGATGGAAGACATTTTAGCTGTGAGCGATGTATTCTTACTGCCATCTGAATACGAGAGCTTTGGTCTTGCTGCCCTTGAAGCCATGGCAGCCCGAGCCGTTGTAGTGAGCACCAATGCAGGTGGTTTGGCAGAAATCAATATTCAAGGCAAAACTGGTTTTATGGCCAATATTGGCGATGTAGCCGCCATGAGCAATTTTACTATTGATTTACTCAAAAACGATATCGCGCTAGAGCAAATGAAACAGGCTGCTTATGAACAAGCCTGTTTGTTTGACATCAGCAAGATTATTCCGGTCTACGAAAAACTCTATAGCCGTTTTTGTAGGATGCAGGTTTCATAGATGACTAAGCATGACCAGTAACAACCTCATCAATTGACTGCAAAATAATCTGGCAGATACTTTCTAATTCCTCCATGCTAGTAATCAATGGAGGCGCTATGCGCAAACGGTCTGGGGCAAATAAAAACCAATCAGTGATCAAACCATTTTTCACGCATTGGTGCACGATTCGCTGATTGAGTTCTGCAGTAGCAAATTGCAAAGACATCCAAAGACCAGCGGTATTGATTTGTTGAATGGCGGGATGTACTAGGGTCTTTTTTAGGAATGCTTCTTTTTCAAAAGCAGCATCTATCCATTTTCCCTCAAGCAAAACTTCTAATGCTGCTTTACCCGCGGCACAAGAAACAGGATGTCCACCAAATGTGGTGATATGACCTAGCACTGGATCATGGGTCAGAGTATGCATCAAAGCCTTGTCTGCAATAAAAGCGCCAAGGGGCATGCCACCACCTAGGGCCTTACCCAACAACAAGATATCAGGCACAATGCCATATTGTTCAAAAGCCCAGAGAGAACCCGTTCTGCCAAAGCCCGCTTGAATTTCATCCAAGATTAAGAGTGCGCCTACTGCTTTACATTTTTCGGACAACGCTTTGATCCAATCAAGTTGAGGTTTGTTAATCCCTGATTCTGCTTGCACAGTTTCCACAATCACACAAGCTGTTTTATGATCAATGGCTTCAAAGGCATCTGGACTATTAAAATCTTCGTGTAAAATATCTGGCAACAAGGGCCTGTAGGCATTGCGCCAGTATTCATCACCCATCACGCTAAGAGCACCTTGGGTACTACCGTGATAAGCATTTTTGAAAGCAATGATTTTGCTGCGGCCAGTAACACGTTTGGCCAGTTTCATAGCACCCTCTGTGGCTTCTGCACCACTATTGGTAAAATACACGCTGTTCAAACTTGGAGGCAACAAATCTGTGAGCATTTTGGCATAAGCCACTTGGGGTTGCTCAATAAATTCACCGTAAACAATCAAGTGCATATACTCCGCGGCTTGATCCTGCACGGCTTTAACCACTTTGGGATGACTGTGCCCAATATTGCAAACCGAGAAGCCCGAAATCAAATCTAGATAGCGTTTGCCAGCAGTATCCCACAAATAAACACCTGCAGCTTTGACCATTTCAATCCCAATGGGTTGGTCAGAAGTTTGTGCTACATGGTTTAGGAATAACTGTCTATTTGATGCCATGGCTGCAATTTACAAAGAAGCAAAGCTTTCTACCCAAAAAAGCAAACTTGTTTTAGCTTTGTAGAAAATTGACCCATGGCACTAATCTTACCCGTTCAAGGAAAATCTCCCTCATTTGGAGAAGATTGTTTTATAGCACCCAATGCCACTATTGTGGGCGATGTAGTCATGGGCAATCAATGCAGTGTCTGGTTCAACGCTGTAATCAGGGGCGATGTAAACTCCATTAAAATAGGCAATAAAGTAAACATACAGGATGGTGCGGTTATCCATTGCACTTATCAAAAACATGCTACAGAAATAGGCAACAATGTATCCATTGGTCATCAAGCCATGGTGCATGGTTGTACCATTCATGACAATGTACTGATTGGCATGGGAGCTATTGTCATGGATGCCTGTGTAGTGCATAGCAATGCCATTATTGCTGCCGGTGCCGTGGTCTTAGAAAATACCATTGTAGAAGCTGGATCTATTTATGCTGGTGTGCCTGCTAAAAAAGTAAAAGAAGTGTCAGAAGCATTGATTAGCGGAGAGATTAATAGAATCTCCAATAATTACGTAACTTATGCTTCTTGGTTTACAGATCATAATGATGTACCAAAACCTTAGCTATCAAACAATATCCAACCATATTAGCATTATTGATTGTTTGTTCAATGTCTTTGACACTTCTCTCTTGCAGATCATCAAAGTCTCATAGTGATGATAACTACGATAAGGCGCAGAAATCTATTCGTGGCAAAGAAGTAGGGGCAGAAAAATTATTACAGGCCGATGAAAAGACCTTGAAAAAAATGCCCAAATACAAATTGAAAAAACAATTAAAATATGATCAGTAATTGATCT
>CALRXZ020000130.1:0-10834 GCA_943372255.1 Chitinophaga pinensis | reverse complement strand
GATTGCTCCAATGACAAGTAGTTCTAAATCCTATCCAACAAGAGTTGCCGTAACGCATAATAAGACCCAAGGCTGGGTGGTATTAGATCAAATTAGAACTGTTGATAGAAACAGAATCATCAAAATCTATACTCAATTATCTGAAAAAGAAGTTTCCCAAGTAAAGTTGGTTTTAAAAGAAACTTTTGTTGATTAATTTCCCGCTTCCATCTTACCGCTTTTTACTTATTTTCACTCTTGAACCACCCCCGGTTCCAACCAAAACTAAATCTATGCGCATATTTGCTCTCATGGCCATGGCTGCCATACCTATGACCATTATTGGTCTAACTCATAACTTTCAATCAAAGAATGTATGGGTCTCAAACGCAGACAGTACCAAGAAGGATACAACCAAATTCAGTACGTTCAAAGACCTGCCACTCAAGGCTGAGCGCAGTATTCAGTTCAATACCCAAGAAGGTACTTGGATGTCTTTAGATGTATCGCCAGACGGCAATACTTTGGCTTTTGACATGATGGGCGATATCTATACCCTGCCCATTACTGGAGGTAAGGCCAAACAAATTACCAAGGGTTTGGCTTTTGACGCGCACCCTAGGTTTAGCCCCGATGGTAAGAAAATCCTTTTTACATCGGACCGCTCCGGAGCAGATAACCTCTGGATCTTTAACCTACAAACCAATGACACTATTCAGGTTACCAAGACCAATGTAGACGACTATCCCAGTGCGGTTTGGACACCCGATGGCAAATACATTATTGCTAGCAAGGGGCGTAGGTTACCACGTTTATGGATGTACCATGTAGACGGTGGTGGCGGGATTCAACTCAATGACCAAGCAAGTAACCAAAAAACCATTGACCCCTATGTGAGTGCCGATGGTAAATGGGTTTATTTCTCTCAACGCAACGGACCTTGGAACTACAATGCACTCTTGCCTCAATACCAAATTGGCGCCTACAATATTGAAAAAGGGGAGTACAGCACCATTACTTCAAGATATGGTTCTGCCTTTACACCTACGTTGAGCAAAGACGGTAAATGGATGGTCTATGGTACCAGACACGAAGACAAAACGGGTTTGATCCTGCGCAATCTAGCAACAGGACAAGAGCGTTGGTTGGCCTATCCCGTTCAGCGCGATGAACAAGAATCCATTGCTCCCTTGGGTGTTTTGCCAGGCATGGCGTTTACCCCAGACAGCAAGTTTTTATTGGCTTCCTTTGGCGGTAAAATCTGGAAAATCACCATTGACCAAGAAGGAAAAACAGCTCCTCAAGAAATTGCTTTTGAAGCAGGTGTAAACCTAGAACTGGGGCCCAGACTCTATTTCAACTATCCCGTAAAAGATACCAGCCACGCACTTAGTTCTCAAATTAGAGACGCTGTGCCTAGCGGCGATGGTAAACAACTAGCATTTACCGCGTTGAACCGTTTATATGTCATGGACTATCCAAACGGTACGCCTAAAAGAGTTACCAATTTCAATTCCGTAGAAGCCATGCCAGCATGGAGTCCCAATGGCAAGCAATTGGTCTTTGTTACTTGGAACGAGCAAGAGGGTGGTGCTATTTATAAAGCTAACGCAGATGGATCCGGCCTGACAAAAATCAGTAGCGAGTCCGCATATTATTCCCAACCGGCCTGGAGCTATAACAACCGCATTGCCTACTTTAAAGCACCCAATCGTGTATTCAAAGACGCAGAAGGTAATAACTATAGTGATGCTGAAACCAAGATCAATTGGATTAGCTCCAATGGAGGTGCCGAGCATTTGATTGACTATGCCAATAACCGTGGAAACCTACATTTTACCACCGATACCAGCCGCGTATTTTTGAATAGTGGCGCGGGTACTTTATTGTCTATTCGTTGGGATGGTACTGATTTGAAAACACTGGTAAAAGTTTCTGGGATTACCACTTATGGTACCGTTGCTGATGCAGACCATGATTTTGTGATGGGTAAGAGCCGCAGCAATTTTGATCCTATCAATAATTGCATGTTACCAGAAGGCGCATCGGAGCGCGAGCCCCAACAAACACCAGCCAACGCCGATGTGATTTTAATGGCACCCAGGGGAGACCAAGCTTTGGCCCAGGTAAGAAACAATATCTATGTAGTAACAGTTCCTGATGCGGGCAAGACTGCAAGCATTTCTGTTGCAGCGCCGCAGAATAGTAGTTTTCCATCGCGCCAGCTAACGGAAATTGGTGGAGAATTTCCAGCCTGGGAAGCAGACGGTAAAAAAGCACACTGGAGCTTGGGTAATGGTCACTGGGTCTTTGACCTTGACCGCGCCAAGACCTTGGAAGACTCTGTAAAAGCCGTTAAAAAATTAGAAGCACTCAAACCAAAAGATACCAGCAAACCCAAACAGGACAGTGCTTTGTTGGCTCAACAAAAATTAAAAGAAAAATATAGCCCGCTTGAAACGCAGGTAAAAGTCTATTATCAAAAAGACCAACCAACAGGCATTATCCTCTTGAAAAATGCCCGCATCATTACCATGAAGGGTAATGAAATAATTGAGCGTGGCGATGTTTTGATTGAGAATAATCGCATTAAAGCAGTTGGTAAATCGGGTTCCTTAAAAACGCCAGCTGGTGCCAAAGTCATTGACTGCGCAGGCAAGACCATTACGCCCGGATTTGTTGATACACACGCGCATATGTGGCCTTTCTGGGGTATGCACAAAGACAATATTTGGATTTATGCTGCCAACCTGGCTTATGGTGTAACAACCACCCGTGACCCACAAACAGCAACCACCGATGTTCTCACTTATGGAGACATGGTAGACGCTGGTCAGATTCCTGGTCCACGTATTTATAGCACCGGTCCTGGTGTTGGTTACTGGTTATATAACTTGACTAGTTTGGATCAAACCAAAAAGATCCTAGAGCAGTATAGCAAGTATTATAAAACCCAATACATTAAAATGTACTTGACGGGTAATAGACAAGCCAGACAATGGATTATTCAAGCTTCCAAAGAACAAAAATTAATGCCTACCACAGAAGGTGGATTGGATTTTAAATTGAATATGACCCATATGTTAGATGGCTATCCGGGTATTGAGCATTCGCTTCCTATTTTTCCTTTGTACAAAGACTTAACCAAGAGTTTGGCTGCTAGTAAAACAGCACTAACCCCTACCTTGATAGTAGCTTATGGTGGACCATGGGCCGAGAACTTTTATTATACCACTGAGAGTCCTTTGCATGATCCCAAATTGAACCATTTTACCCCTTATGAAGAATTGCATAGCAAAGCTGCAAGACGCGCTGGTTCATTGGGTGGTTGGTTTACACCAGAAGACCAGGTCTTCCCCAAACACGCACAAGGTTTGAAAAGCTTGGTAGAACAAGACGGTTTAGTAGGAGTGGGTAGTCATGGTCAATTACAGGGTCTGGGTTATCATTGGGAAATGTGGAGTATTGGTAGTGGTGGAATGAAACCTCTAGACATGCTAAAAACAGCTACCATTCTTGGCGCTACTGCCTTGGGTTTAGACAAAGACCTGGGTAGTATTGAAACTGGTAAATTGGCCGATCTGGTGATCATGGATCAAAATCCACTGGCCAATATTCGCAATACCAATACCATCAAGTATGTGGTTAAAAATGGCCGCCTCTATGATGGCAATTCCCTTGACGAGATTTATCCAACACCCCGAAAATTGGACACTGGTGCTTGGACCAAACCCGTTCCAGTGGTGAATACACCTGTGAAGCAATAAGATTTGCATATAGAAAGCATTAAAGAATTTTACAAAAGTATATACCAAAAGTGTATACTTTTGTAAAAATCCTGGTATGAAAACCCTTTCTTTAAAATTGGACGATGAAACCTTTGAAACTGCTGAAGCCATTACAGCTGAGCTCAAACTGGCAAGAAATAGATATATAAATGAAGCGGTGGATTTGTATAATCGGTTTAATCAAAGGAAACTGCTTAAAAATAAGCTAGCTAAAGAGTCAAAACTTTCAAGTAAGGAATCAATGGAAATACTCCATGAATATGAAAAATTTGTGGATGAAAATTGAGCAATTTGATATTTGGCTTGCCAATTTAAATCCAACAAAAGGAACAGAGCCCGGTAAAACAAGACCCGTGGTAGTGGTACAAACCAATTTGTTGAATGAGCTACATCCTTCCACCATTATTTGTCCCATTACTAGCAATGTGCAACCCCAAATTGAACTTTTAAGGGTTCATCTCAAAAAACAATTGGAACAACCCAGTGATATTTTAGTAGACCAAATCAGAGCAATAGATAACAAACGGTTTATTCAAAAATTGGGGAAACTCAGCCAAGAGCAAATTAAAAAACTCAAACAGAATTTAACCATCGTGTTAGATTTAATTTAAGACTGATACTAATTATGCAAAGTAATTGCTGATTTTTATATAATCTATGACCTATTAATAAAATCATTAAATTTACCGGGCTTAAAAAGCAATCCATTTTAGACCATAACCAATCCTATGCTACAACTGGCTGACTGGTATTTTGCCATAGTATTTTTTGTGACAGTTCTTGGCTTTTTGGTTGCAGGAATTCTATTCTTTGTCAATAAAACAGATACGTTTTCCTCCAAGTTGTTGGCTGGTTATTTAGTGAGCATTTGTGTCTTGGTATTGAACAATGAATTAATGGTCACCAAGTTCTTTTTGAACTTTCCACATTTGTGGCGAGCCACTGTTTTTGCAAGTTTTTGTTTTCAGGCTTTTGGATACCTCTATGTGCGGTCTGTTTTGGAACAAGCCTATGCTTTTAAAAAATGGGACTTCCTGTTTTTTTTACCAGCATTGTTGTATCCCTTAGTCTTATTGCCTTTTTACGTTTTACCGGCTCAGGAGAAATTGCTGATTATCCAAAAAATCATTGCTGATAGTTCTCTGATTGCTAAAGAACCGGAAAGTATTTTACCTGCAGGGTTAGGAACATTGGCAAGATCCATTTTTGGAATCATTCTTGGGTTTTTTCAATTCAAAATGTTGTTTAGCTGGAAAAAGAAATTAAAATTAGCACCTACTAGTTTGGATCAGAATAATGTGATTTATAATTGGTTGTTTTATTTTTCCGTCATGTGCATGTTACTATATGTACTGGCTTTGGGGATCATTATTTTTCAATTGTCCGTTTATTTTAGCATCTGGCACACACTCATCTTTGCCATCACTACTTCCATCTTATTCAACGTTATTTACCTTTTATTCAGGCCCAATATTCTTTATGGTATGACGGGTTGGTTGCAACAACCCATTCCCCAAGTTGAAATATTGGATGACAAAATGACCAGCGCCCCCCAAAAATCTATTGGGGAATTGCCCAGAACCAGTTTGACCCTAGAGCAAGGGATGGCATATAAAACCTTATTGGAAAATCATTTTACAGAGAACCAACCCTTTATCAAGGGGGGCTATACCATGGGCGATTTGTCCAGAGAACTCTCCATACCATCGCACCAGCTATCTGCTTTTATTAATCAGGAATACGGCAAGAATTTTAATGAATTGATCAATAATTACCGGGTAGATTTTTTAGAAAAATTGGTCTTCGCATCTCCAGAGTACCAGAATTATACTCTGGAAGCCCTAGGACAATTGGCGGGCTTTAAATCAAGAGCCTCCTTCTACTCAGCCGTAAAAAAGAAAACGGGATTAACACCTGCGTCCCTTTTTAACCAAAAGTCTCTAGATTCAGATATTGTTCTGTCCTGATTTTCAAAATTGCTACATAACCAGAGACTGATATTTGTATTCAGAACTGTTTTGGATTATTTTTATCCATATATAAACAATCCTTTTTGTTATGAAATTTTCCGCAATCAAGTCCTTGCTGGTTGCCACGGTTAGCTTAGTCTCTTTGACAACCGAAGCTCAGCAAGCAGCCCCAAAATTTAACGGGGTAGTTAAGTTGGACGTTAGGGATTCCAAACCCGATTGGGCGCCCTATATCCGCAAAAAAGCCCCGGCTGGTTCTCCCAACATTTTATTCATTTTGTATGATGATACCGGATTGGGTGCTTGGTCTCCCTACGGTGGTAGAATCAATATGCCTACTATGGACAAACTGGCAGCCGACGGGTTAACCTATACCCAATGGCATACGGTGGCACTTTGTTCACCAACCCGTTCATGTATCAATACGGGACGTAACCATAACTTGAATGGTATGGGTGCCATTACCGAAGGTGCCAACGGATTTCCAGGATATTCTTGTCAATTACCAGCAGAAGCTGCTACCATGGCCCAAGTCTTGAATGACAATGGTTGGAGTACTTTTTGGATTGGTAAGGATCACAACGTTCCTGAAACAGACCTTTCTGCAGGTGCCAACAAAAGCCAATGGCCTTTGCAACAGGGTTATGACCGTTTTTATGGATTTATTGGTGGTGAAACCAACCAGTTTTATCCTGATTTAACAGAAGACAACCACGCTATTGAGCAACCTTATGGTCCTGAAAAAGGATACCATTTGTCTAAGGATTTGGCTGACCAAGCCATTAAAATGATTGCTGACCAAAATTCAGCCAATCCTTCTAAACCTTGGTTCATGTGGTATTGCCCAGGTGCCAACCACGCGCCTCACCAAGCTCCCAAAGACTATATTGCTAAATACAAGGGCAAATTTGACGATGGTTATGACGCTTATCGCAAATGGGTTTTACCCCGTATGATTGCAAAGGGCATTTTGCCAAAAGACACCAAGTTGACTGAATTTAACCCAATGCCTGCTGACCAAGCTGCTCCTGGTGATTATGTAAGACCTTGGGACAAACTTTCTGCCGATGAGAAAAAATTATTCTCTAGGTTATGTGAAGTGTATGCTGCATTTTCTGAATACACAGATGTTCAAATTGGCCGTATCATTGACCACTTAAAAGCTACCGGTCAATATGACAATACCATCATTATGTATGCTGCCGATAACGGAGCATCTGGAGAAGGTAGCCCTAGTGGTTCTGTAAATGAGAATAAGTTCTTTAACGGATATCCTGATGAATTATCTGAGAACATGAAATTGATCAATGAATTGGGTGGTCCAAATACCTACGAACACTATCCAACAGGATGGGCTGCAGCATTTTCAACACCTTTCAAAATGTTCAAGCGTTATGCTAACTACTCGGGTGGTACAGCAGATCCATTGGTGATCACATGGCCCAAAGGTATTAAAGCCAAAGGCGAAGTGCGTAATCAATACCACCACGCAGTAGATATTGTACCTACTATATTAGAAGCTTGTGGCCTAGAAATGCCAAAAGTATACAAGGGAGTTGCACAATATCCTTTGTCAGGGGTTTCTATGAAATATAGTTTTGATGCCAAGCCCGATGCTCCAACTCAAAAACACGTACAGTATTATACCATGTTGGGAACTCGTGCTATTTGGCAGGATGGTTGGAAAGCAGTAGCTGTTCACTCACCATTGACTAGTAAGGGCCACTTTGACCAAGACAAATGGGAATTGTATCATACCGATGTAGATAGGGCAGAAGCAACTGATTTGGCTGCTCAATATCCTGAGAAATTAGAAGCTTTGAAAAAGCTATATACAGCAGAAGCTGAAAAGAACAATGCCTTCCCATTAGATGATAGAAGTGCCGTTGAAATCTTAGGTCTAGATCGTCCCAAAGAAGAAGAGGATCGCGATAGCTATACCTATTACCCACATACCAGTTCTGTTCCAGAAGCAGTAGCTGTAAACGTGCGTGGTAAGTCTTTTAAGATCATTGCTAACGTAGAAGTGAAAGACGCTAATGCATCAGGTGTGATCTTTGCACATGGTTCTAGATTTGGTGGCCATAGTTTGTTTATCAAAGACCATAAATTGTACTATATCTATAATTTCTTGGGCATTACTGAACAGAAATTAGTTTCTACTGCACCTATTACTCCTGGCAAATACACATTTGGAATGGAGTTTACCAAAGAAAAAGCAGGAGAACATAATGAGTCTATTGGTACAGCTAAATTGTATGTAAATGCTAAGTCTGTAGCAACAACTTCCATGAGAGCCCAGGTAGGTAAATTTACCTTGGCTGGAGACGGTCTTTGTGTAGGTTATGATAGTGGCGACCCAGTAAGTAAATTGTACAAATCACCTGGTGATTTTAAAGGTGGTACCATTTCTTTTGTAACGGTAAGTACTGGAAAAGAACAGTATAGCGATTTGCAAAAAGACGCTCAAAGAGCTTTTAGAAAAGAATAATCACATAAACTTTACGTAGCATCAATCTCCTATTAAATGATTGGTGCTGCGTTTTTTATTCCCACACTTTTTAAAAATTGATATGAAAAAATTATTAGTAGTAGCTGCGCTATTGATTGCAGGAACAAGTTTTGCTCAGTCTGGCGTTAAAGAAGATATAGCTGTGATTCAAAGTTTGTATGGTAAGTCTAAACAAGAACTGGTTCAGGCATATATGAAATTGCAAGAACCACAGGCTTCAGCCTTTGCAAAAATTTACGAAGACTATGAAACAAGCCGCAAAGAATTAGGTAAACAACGCATGATGCTGATTGCCGATTATGCCAACAGTTTTACCACCCTTACTGATGAAAAAGCAGACCAATTAGCCAAAGACGTTTTGAAAAATAATATGGCTTTTGAAAAACTGTATAGCAAATATTATGGCAAAGTAAAATCTGCCATTGGTGCCATTAATGCTGCCAAATTTATTCAATTGGAAAGCGCTTTGCATACGGCTATTCGTGCAGAAACACAAAACGAATTGCCCCTGATTGGAGAAATGGATAGAAGCAAAAAACACTAAGCTCCCCCCTTAGAATTTTAAAAGGCCCCGAGTAATCAGGGCCTTTTTTTATGCAAATTTTGTAATGAAATTTACATTCTTTCTGGAACTTGAATACCTAATAAAGACATACCCGTTTTGAGAATTTGTGCTGTGAGTGCAGCAAGTTGTAAACGCAATATTTTCTTTTCTTCCGTTTCTGCATTGCCAATAGACAATTGGTTATAGAAAGTATTAAAGGTCTTGGCTAGTTCAAATACATAAATAGCAATCTTAGAAGGGTCATGTTCTGTAGCCGCTTCTTCTAATACTGAAGGGAAGATCTCTTGTTGTTTGGCTAGTGCCATTTCTAAAGGAAGTAGTTCTCCACCAACTGCAATACGCTGCCAGTCAGCATTTTCTTGCTTGCGCAAAATGCTCTTGATCCTTGCGTGTGTGTATTGAATAAAAGGTCCTGTGAATCCGTGAAAATCAATACTCTCTTCTGGATTGAAAATCATTTTCTTTTTTGGATCAACCCTTAACAAGAAAAATTTCAAAGCCCCTAAACCAATGGTATCATAGAGTTCTACTAGTTCATCATTAGTAAAGTCTTTTACTTTTCCAAGCTCTTCCGTTTTCTGCTGCGCAATGCCAATCATAGCGTCTACCAAATCATCCGCATCTACCACAGTTCCTTCACGGCTCTTCATTTTACCGGTGGGTAGTTCCACCATACCATAGCTCAAATGGAAAATACCATCGGCAGCTGGAATGCCTAATTTTTGACAAATCAATTTCAAGACCTTGAAATGATAATTCTGTTCATCGCCTACTACATAGATACTTTGGTCTGCATGAAATTCTTGGTTCTTGTGAACCGCCAATCCAATGTCTTGGGTAATATAGACCGAGGTCCCGTCTTTGCGTTGTACCAATTTTTCATCCAATCCATCGGCAGTTAAATCAATCCAAACCGAGCTATCTTCTTTTTGATAAAACACTTTTTTCTCTAGTCCAGATGCTACCAAGTCCTTACCCAATAAATAAGTATTAGACTCATAATAGGTCTTATCAAAATCACTTCCAATGCGTTGGTAGGTAGCGTCAAAACCTTCATAGACCCAACCATTCATATTGCGCCAAAGTTCCATTACATCAGGCTTGCCAGCTTCCCAGTCCAATAACATGGCTTGGGTGGCTTTCATAATGGGGGCTTCTTTTTCTGCCAATGCATTATCCATTCCTCCTGCTACTAATTCCGCAACTTCAGCCTTATAAGCATCATTGAATTTTACATAATAGTCTCCCACAAAATGGTCACCCTTCATGTTGGTGGTTTGAGGTGTTGCGCCATTACCATATCGCTGCCAAGCAATCATACTCTTACAAATATGAATACCTCTATCATTCACTATACAGGTTTTGGCAACCTTGTATCCATTGGCTTTTAGAATTTCAGCAATACTCCAACCCAAGAAATTATTTCTTAAATGTCCTAAGTGAAGGGGTTTATTGGTATTGGGAGAACTGTATTCTACCATCACGGTTTGGTTTCGCGCAGCATGCAAACCAAAACCTTCCTGGCCTTGAACAGTTTGTAAAAAGCCCAACCAATAAGCATTGGCAATACTTAGATTCAAAAATCCTTTAATCACATTAAAACCACTAAAAAGTTCTGGGTGATCTGCAACTAGGGCCGTTCCCAATTCCTGCCCCAGCGCATCTGGCGATTTCTTTAATTGTTTTACAAAAGCAAATAATACCACGGTATAATCCCCTTCAAATTCGGGTTTGGTGGCATTAACCAATACCTGTTCTATAGTCAGTTCTACGCCATACAATTGCTGTATGGATTTTACGGTGGCTGCTTTAATTTGGGATACTACACTATTCATCTTAACATTTTCGGAGGACAAAGCTAATAAATTAAGGCCTACCTTCGCCCCGGTAAATGCGAAAGCTGCACGAAAATATACGTAGCCTGATTCTCAGTGTTGTGGACTTCTTCTATCCGTTCTTTCGTAAACTCATGCCCTTACAAACCTTTAGATATGCCGCTTGTGGCGGATTTAATACTGTT
>CALRXZ020000129.1:0-10834 GCA_943372255.1 Chitinophaga pinensis | reverse complement strand
GAACCGCACATATAAAATAGATACCGACAAACAGCTCTCGCTTTCTCCAGGCTTCTGGGACGATAATAAGCGCGCAACAGCCATTGTTAAGGAAATTAAGGTAAATGAATATTGGTTGAAATTATACCAACAGGTAGCGAGTGCCGTAGAGGATTTTGCCGTTCTATTTGATTTTTGGAAAGGGGGCGATGCTACAGAAGAAGATGCCCGTGAAGGTTATACTCAAGCTATTGACTTGATTGAAGAAGCTGAATTCAAGAGTACTTTAAATAAACCCGAAGACGAGTTACCTGCGGTATTGCAAATCAATGCCGGTGCTGGTGGTACAGAGAGCCAAGACTGGGCTCAAATGCTTTTGCGCATGTACCGCATGTATGGCGAGAAACAGGGCTGGAAAGTAACTGAATTGGATTATCAAGACGGTGATGCTGCAGGGATTAAAAGTGCCACTTTACAATTTGACGGAGACTTTGCTTATGGATTTTTAAAAGCAGAAAGTGGGGTACATAGATTGGTACGCATTTCACCCTTTGATAGCAATGCCAGAAGACATACTTCTTTTGCTTCTGTCTTTGTTTATCCCCTGATTGACGATAGTATTGAAATTGAAGTAAACCCAGCCGATCTGGAATGGGCTTTTTATAGAAGTGGTGGTAGTGGTGGTCAGAACGTAAACAAAGTAGAAACCGCAGTGCGATTAAAACACGGACCAAGTGGATTCATTATTGAATGCCAGCAAGCCAGAACACAGGGTGAGAACCGTGAATTGGCCATGAAGATGTTGAAAAGCCGTTTGTATGAAGAAGAGCTTAGAAAAAGACAGGAACTACTCAATGCTACCAATGCTGGAAAGAAAAAGATAGAATGGGGTTCTCAAATTAGATCTTATGTGTTCCATCCTTATAAAATGATCAAGGATCACCGTACCGATTTTGAAGTGGGTAATGTGGGGCCTGTAATGGATGGTGAACTAGATGGTTTTATCAAAGCATTCTTGATGATGGAAAAAGAAGACGCCAATTCCAATTAATTGGACTGGTTAGTAACACTTGAACCTTCAAAAATCTTTAAAAAGGGTTTCTTCTTTGGCTCAAACCTAAACCAGCAATAACCTCCAATAATCGCAATCAGGGAAGCCAGTAAAACAGAGATTTTGGCAATGTCTTGAACGGCTACTTCTTTGAATGCAAGTGTTGAGATAAAAATGCTCATGGTAAATCCAATACCTGCTAAAATACCTGCACCTATAATTTTATACCAGGTAATTCCTTCTGGAAGTTCCGCCCATTTTCTTTGAACCAAAAAATAACAGGCAGCTGTAATACCCAATGGTTTGCCCAAGCACAATCCAAGAATGATGCCCCAACCCAAGCGACTATCCAATGCTTGAAAACTATTGGCTGGTACTGGAATGGCCGTGTTGGCTAAGGCAAAAAGCGGAATGATTAAAAAGTAAACCGGTAAATGAATGCCCGATTCAAAATTTCTCAAATGTTTTACAGGCACTAAGAAGGCAAAAATAACACCAGCAACGGTAGCATGAATACCAGAATTAAACATGCAATACCAAAGCAAGATGCCAAGCAAAAATTGCCAGATTCCAAAAGCAACCTGTTTTTTATTGAGCCAATAAATGATTCCCACACAAATCAATACGCCTGATAAATAACCAACCTGCAAATGGCTGCCATAAAATAGTGCAATCACTAATATGGCTCCTAAATCATCAATAATAGCTAATGCGGTAAGAAAGATTTTTAAACCCATGGGTACGCGTTTGCCCAACAAAGAAGCAACGCCTAAAGTAAAAGCAATATCAGTTGCTGTTGGAATGGCCCAACCATGAATATTTTCTTGTCCCTTATTAAATAGACCATAAACTATAGCAGGGGCCAGCATGCCTCCAATGGCACCAAATACGGGCAATAAAGATTGTTTAAGAGAGGAGAGTTGCCCATCCATCATTTCTCTTTTGATTTCCATACCAGCCAAGAAAAAGAAGATAGCCATTAGTCCATCATTGATGAACAAGAGGGGAGAATTGGGTAAAGAGAGAAAGCCAATCTCAACATGATGTTGATCTAGACCTGAAAAAGAATAATGCCAAAAATGCAAATAGGTTTGAGCGACCCAATCCCAATTGGCAATCAACAATGACAAACCCGTGCAAACAAGCAGCATAATGCCTACAGATTTGCTGTCGTGCATAAAATGGTTGATGGGGTCAATCAGGTATGTTTTGAAAAATCCACTCATGGCTACAAGATAAATAATTTGTTGAAAGAGATTTGCTAACCCTAATTGTCATAACTCAACATCTGGAACTTGCTCTTGGGTCTACGGTCTTCCTGCCATTTAAAATTACGCAGTATCAGGTCTTCATGGTTCACTTGCCGCATGGGGTAGGAGTTGCCAATCAAGTTGTTTCTGAAGACCACTTTTTGTGGCTTATTGTCTTCAAAACTGATTTCAATAATATCTGCCTCAGACTTATTAACGCCTGTAAAATGTTTATAATCGTCCAAGCCATAATAGACATTCTCTGCACTACCCTTGGCTCGCATAAAATTAATTTGGCCATCATTAAAAAGGGCGTTGATGCTATTGCCTTTTAGCTGATTGTAATAATCCTTGCTACTGCTATCGGCTAAGTTTAAAGCCATGGCATTTTCAAAAACATAAAGCCTTTCTGGTTTCTTATTGGCCAAGAACAAATACAAAGTGTCTCCACTTATCTGATTACTCTGGGCCCATGCTACCGGTTCTTTAAATAGTCTAAAAGTTGAGTCTTGCATAGAATAAAAAAGACTATCGCCAACGGCTTGTAAACTGTCAGAGAAAATGCGTACATGATAAAATGCTTCTATGAATTTATCGGTACTACTGTCTTCCTTGTCTTTGTCTGGACTAGTCTTGATCAAAGGTTGGTGCATGGTACTATCTCTGATAGTGGGCACTTTTCTGGTCTTGATCAAATCAGATAATCGCGCAGAATATAAAGTGTCTGCGCTTACATAAATACTGTCTTTGTTTTGCTTGATCAATAACAGGGGTTTCTGTGTAGCTAGGAAAGCAGACTTTTTTTTGTTCGTCTTGATATTATTAGCAATCAAGTCATAACCCTCAGTACTGTCCTTGCCTCTATAAACCGCATTACCAGTGAATTCGCTCATGCCCGTACTATCATCAAAAGCCATATCGTCTGCCGTAAAAGTATAAGTGCTGTCATCAATTACAGAACGCTGACGCAAAACGCCTTTTTTGTTTTTAATATCAAACCAACCATCTTTTGTTTTAATGGTGCGCTTCTCATTCAAAATCACCGTAGGGCAGGTGAAAGTGGCAATATCCGTATTGGTATTGTATTGTAGGGTATCTGTATTGATTTTGTATTCAGGGTCTACCAAACGCACTTTTTGTTTAAAGATCACGTCCTTGGTATCGCCATAATAATAACCTTCCTTGCTTGTGAGTACGGTTTTCTTGTCAACTACTTTTCCGCCATTTCTATAGATACCAATCTTGAGCGTAACGTCATAGTCCAAGTCATCGGTAGTTAGTACGGCTTTACCATCAGTGAGTTTTACTTTTTTTTGAAGTAGGGCTTTTTTCTCTTTGCCTTGGTACTTTAAATATTGGGCATAAGTATGAACGCTATCAGCATCATTGATATGTACATTGCCAAATGCTTCTAGTGTATTGAGCAAACTATTGATCACAATACTATCTGCATAGAACAAAGTGTTTTCTTGTTTTACTAGTACATTGCCACCAAGTGAAATAAGATTGGTAACACTATCAATCTTTACAGCGTTATACCTATCTGCTCTTAAAATATCAATCTGTTTACCAGGCACAATCGTGTCCACAGTATTCCTTTGTGCAATTGCATAAAAGCCGCACAGGGAGAATAGAAAAACAAAAATCAATTTCTGGGACCAACTCATTTTTGGGATGTCTTGGTGGAATCAGCCAGGGGTTGCATCAATGGTCCTGTTTTGTCTTTTTTTCCAAATACAGAGACATTGACATAACGTTTGGGGTGCATGCGCAAATCATCAATCAAAATATTGGTGCTACGCATGGTATTGTTCAAATTATTGTACAATGTTTTGTCATTGATTAGCATACCCAGTGATCCTTCTTGAGAATCTACTTTTGCCATGACCGTATTTAATTTGGTTAAGGCAGCTTTTAATTCTTTAACGCTTCCCTCTAGATCAGCCTTTGACAATTGCTCGGTTGTCTTCTCTACATTGCTCATTGTTCTGCTTAGCTTCTCATTGTTGTCTGCCAAATTTTTGGTAAAACTATTCACATTATTCATGGATTGCGTAATAGTTCCTGACTGTTGGTGCAACATGGTCTCAATAGAAACAGCAGACTTTTGTAAACTAGCTGTGGTCTGATTCATGTTAGCTATGACTGCTTGTAAATTGTTTTTTGTTGAAGGATCAAAGACGGTATTAATATTATTCAAAACCGCATCCAATGTTTTAATGGTTTGTTTTAACTGATCACCCACTGGTCCCAATTTATCCATGACTTCTCCCATCAAACCAGGCTCAGACACAGTTTTAATGGTATCCCCAGTCATCATGCCCTTTAAAGAATTCCCCAATTTAATTTCTACACTTGGGGTGCCTAGCATGCTTTCTTTGATTACAGCCACAGAGTTATCTGGAATCATATAATAATCCTTCAACTTAATGGTCACTAAAATGCTTGAAAGGGCTTTGTCTGAATTTTCTAATTCAAATACCGAACCTACTTGGTAACCATTAATGTACACGGGATTAGATACCATAATGCCCTTGGTATTGGCGTATTTGGCATAAATAAAATGTCCTGTTTTGAACATGGTTCTACCACGCAGGAAATTAAAACCAAGAATCAAAAAGGTGATGGCTATGGCAGTCAGTGCACCCACCTTAGTTTCATTTGAAATCTTCATAGCTACAAAACTAAGGGTTCTTGGCCTGAAGCCACTTGTTCCTGCTTGTAAAAAATCAGGGGAAATGGTTAAAATTATTTGGAACCGCCTACAGAAAGTTGCTTCTCAAGGGAAAATTTGTAGCGTTTAAGTGACCGGATGATCACTTCACAGATTTCTCTCTGCCCGTCTTCATTGTTCAAATATTCCTCTTCTTCTGGGTTTGAGATAAAGCCCGTTTCAATTAATACGGCTGGCATGGCCACCGCTTGTAATACCCAAATTCCTTTTTGACGCTGCTGCGCCTGACGGCTAACCCTACCTACTTTCTGAAATTCTTCTTCAATAGTCAGGGCTAAATTGGCAGAACGCTGAAAATATTGTTGGGTTTTAAGCGTAGAAATCATCATTTTGGTAGGGTCATTGCTATTATTCTCATTGAGAATCTTGGCAGAAACACTATCCATATACATGTCCATATTTTCAGTCAATGCTTCTTTCTTAGCATCGGTTTTACTAACCCCATAGATAAAGGTTTCGGTGCCTTTTGCAGGATTTGGGGTAGTCCAAGTATTATAATCCGTTACTTTTCTGGTATATTTTTTCTTTTTCTTTCCCTTGCCTTTGTAATAAGTTTCTGTATGATGCCCTACCACTTCTTTGTGTTTAATAGGGTCCGCACTGTTCACGTGAATACAAACAAATAAATCGCCCTTGGCTTGATTGGCTATTTGGGCCTTGGTAATCACAGAATGAAAAATATCTGTAGTACGGGTCATAACTACTTCCACATCAGGCATTTCCTCGCGCAGCATTTGCTCTAGTTTTAAGGAAACAGCTAGCGCGATGTCTTTTTCATTGGAAAATTTACCTCTTGCACCGCCGTCTGATCCGCCATGACCTGGGTCAATCACAATCCTGCGCAAACCCTTATTTTGCATGGGATTGGGTTTAGGATGGATAAAGGACATGGCTACCAAGGCACAAAATCCGCATAAAAAAAAGCCTGTTATTGTTCTTCGCATCATATCAATTCGTTAAAGGATTTTCCTCACTTAACATTATACCCCCTGAAGCCCTTATTTTTGCCCACTGAAAACTATGAGCAAACTGTGCAAATTTAACGTAAAAACGCTCCTTGGTATTGTTGTGTTGGCTTATTTGCTGATATTAACAATTCATACTGAGGCTTCGCGAGCTCAAGCGCCCATGGTTTGGAACTGGCTGAACACCCTACAAGATACGATTCCAGAAACCATACCCGTGAAAAAAAGGATTGAGGCAGATCCAGACGATACTACCAAATTAGACAGTATTCCCAAAGTAGATACCCTACATATTTCTAAAGACAGTATTGATGCACCCGTAAAATACAATGCAGAAGATTCTGGAGTATTAATTATTCCAACCAAGGAGTTTATTTTATATGGTAAGGCTAAAATGGACTATAAAGACATGAACTTAGACGCTGCTACCATTAGGTATGACCAGCAAACACAGTTGATTAAAGCCTATGGTGGCGTAGATACGGCCAATAATCCTTTGAATAAACCCCATTTTAACCAAGGAGAAACCAAGACCATTAGTGATTCTATTTCTTTTAATACCAAGACGGGGAAGGCCCTTATTCAAAATACTTTTTTACAAGAGGGAGAGATTTATGTGAATGCACAGCAACTCAAAAGAGTGAGTGCCGATGAAGCATTTGCCAAAAAAGCCAGATTTACTACCTGTAATTTAGATACCCCGCATTTTGCTTTTAGAACAGGTAAGATGAAAATTGTCAACAATAAACTAGGCGTATCGGGTCCAGCATTTCCAGAGTTTGAAGGCGTGCCAATGCCAATAGGGATACCCTTTGGATTGTATCCCTTAAGTAGGGGAAGACACTCTGGGTTTATGGCTCCAGCATTTATTACCAGCGAAGACTTTGGGGTTGGATTAGAAGGCTTGGGTTATTATAAAGTGATCAATGATAATGTAGATATTACTACCAAGGCCAATATTTATTCCTATGGAGGATGGCTACTGAACTTTAATAGCAAATACATAAAGCGCTACCGATATACAGGAAATTTGAATCTGACTTTTCAAAATACCAAGGCATTAAATAGGTCTGGAAATTCTAAGGAAGAATTTAACCAATCCAAATCCTATATGATTAACTGGACCCATAGTATGGATAATAGGGCTAGACCAGGAACCAGTTTTGGCGCATCGGTGAATTTTGGATCAACCAAGTTTAACCAGTCCTTGCTCAACAACCCATACGCTAACTTTAATAACCAGTTGAGTTCTTCTATCAACTATGCCAAAGATTGGAGGGGAAAATACAACCTTTCTTTGAACGCCAACCATAACCAGAACAGTAATTCAGGTTTGGTGAATGTAAACTTACCAACGGCCAACTTTAACGTGGTTACTTTTTATCCCTTCCAGAAAAAAGAATCAGTGGGTACGCCTAAATGGTATGAGAAGCTAGGCTTGGGTTATAGTGGCAATTTGCAAAACCAATTCTCTTTCTACGATAGTACTTTTAATTTTCGTAGAATGTTAGACACTGTTCAGTGGGGAGCCCAACACAATATTCCTATAACCTTGTCATTGCCTTCACTGGGTCCAATTACCATCGCGCCAAGCGTATCTTATGAAGAACGTTGGTATGGACAATCCAATGAGAAAAAATGGAATCCAACAACTAAAAAAGTAGACACCATTATTACCAAAGGATTTTACACTGCGCGTCAAATGGGATTTGGGGTGGGAACCAATACTAGAATTTTTGGAACCTATTTATTCAAGAAATCTAAAGGTGTTCAAGCCATAAGGCATGAGATCAGACCAAATATCTCTTTGAACTACAAGCCCGATATGGCTAAGAAAGATTATTATACAACCATAGTTGATACTACCGGCAGAACACAACGGTTTTCAAGATTTGACGGAGGTATTATGGGTGCTTTTTCTGAAGGCAAGTTTGGTGGTATTGGTTTTGGGGTAGACAACCTTTTAGAAATGAAAGTGAAAGATAAAAAAGACACGGCCAACAAAGAAGCAAAGAAAGTGCGCCTTATTGATGGTTTTGGTTTCTCTTCTTCTTATAACTTGATGGCCGATAGTTTTGCCTTGGGTAATTTTAATTTATATGCTCGTAGTACCCTTTTTGAAAAAGTAAATATTACGGCAAGTGCCAACTTAGACCCTTATGATGTAGACAGCAAGGGATACCGCATCAACAAATTATTGTTTGAGCCTGGAAAGGGGAAATTTGGTAGAATTACCAGCGCTAACCTAGCCATTAGTACTTCTTTTAAGAGTAAGACAAAGGATGAAAAGGAAGGAAAGGAATCTAAGAGTAAGGACCTCCCTTTGGATCCTTTTATGACCCCAGATGAACAACAAAGACAATTGCAATTTGCAAGGGCCAATCCAGCAGAATTTACTGACTTTAATGTTCCTTGGTCTTTGAGTTTCTCTTATTCATTGAACTATACCCAAACACTAAAATCTGATTTTAGCGGTTATCAAAGTCAGATTTTTTCTTCCATGAACTTTAATGGAGACTTTACGTTGACGCCAAAATGGAAAATGGGTGGTACGGGTTATTTTGATTTTAACGTGATGCAGTTACAACAATTGAGTATGTTCATTACTCGGGAGATGCATTGTTGGCAATTATCCATTAATGTAACGCCCATTGGTTTGTACCGATCATTCAATATTACCATCAATCCCAAGTCGGGAATTTTAAGAGACTTAAGGATTAACCGCAGTAGAACTTTCTCTAATTTTTAGCGAGTCTATTTTACTGATATTCAGTTGATTATGACTAATTAATGGCACTTAATTATTGGCCAAATAATAAGCAGACATGATTTGGAATACCTTGTCTCTAAGTTCTTTGCTGGTTAATCCTATAGGGCTAACTGGCTCCAAAAAATGAATGGCTACTGGGTGAGGTACCAAGTAAAAAGACTTGCCAGCTGGCATGGCTTTCTTGGTATGTAGAATAACCGTTGGAATAATCTCTGTTTGGGTATCTACCGCCAATTTAAAAGCCCCATCATAAAATGTCTTTAAAGGTTCCTTGGTTTTATTTCTAGTTCCTTCTGGGAAAATGCACATATGGAAGCCCTTTTTCAAAGCGGCTTTCATGTCATCAAAACTTTTTCTACGACTTGCATCGCTATTTCTATCTACCAATACAGAACCTCTTGCATAATAAAATCCAAACAAGGGTACTTTGGTGAATTCTTTTTTAGCTATCGTCTGATTTGGGCCAGGAATAAATGGTGCAGATAAAGGAACGTCTAGTAGTGCATTGTGATTACAAGTAACTACATAAGTCTTACCTTTTTCAAAATGCTCTTTTCCTTTTACAGTCACAGGGCATCCAATAAGGTGTAACCAAGTCCATTGCCATCCTCTAGCAATACTGATAAACCACCACATGCCCTTTGGGTCTTTGATGAGTTTAGTAAGTAGGGAAGGTATAAAAATGATCAGGAAGGTCCCTGCAAAACTAATCAGACCCCAGAAAGCCCAAATACGGGCAAAGATGTCTAGAAATGGGTTGGAAGATGTACGCTTGCTCATGCTTGGTTATTTCAGCTTGGGCGCAAATATCCTATTTTTCTTTCAAAGGTTGAATAGGGGCCTCCAAACTCCAATCAATAGGGTCAATTCCTTCCTTCATCAACAATTCATTGGTTCTACTAAAATGCCTGCAACCATAAAAGCCTTTTTCTACACTAAAAGGAGAGGGGTGGGCTGCTTTTAATACATGATGCTTGGTTTGGTCTATCAGGTCTTGCTTTTCCTGCGCAAACCGCCCCCAAAGCAAAAACACAATCCCTTTTTTCTCATCCGAGATTTTCCTAATCACGGCATCTGTAAAAATCATCCAACCAATTTTAGCATGACTGGCGGGTTCATTGGCTCTAACGGTAAGACTGGCATTTAATAATAATACCCCTTGTTCTGCCCAGGGCGATAGGTTGCCGGTAGCAGGAATGGGAAGGCCAATATCCATTTTCAATTCTTTGAAAATATTCTGTAAAGAAGGTGGGCAGGCCACGCCATCTGGCACAGAAAAGCTCAAACCATGGGCTTGACCGGGTCCATGATAGGGATCCTGGCCAATTATCACCACTTTTAATTGATTTACCGGAGTTTTTTCAAAAGCGTGGAAAATAAGTTGCCCAGGAGGGTAAACCGTTGCCCCTGTTGCTTTTTCGGTCTTTAAATGGGCTGCAATCTGTAAAAAATAGCTCTTGGAAAACTCCTCTTTTAGCAGTTCTTTCCAACTTTGTTCAATTTTTACCTCCATTGTTTGAATTGCTTTTGGCTGCAAACTAATTAAAATTTATTTTTGCGACCCTTCAGGTCAGGTAGCCTAGCTTTCTAACCTGAAAAAGTCCATAAAACAACAACATGGACCGGTAGCTCAGCTGGATAGAGCAGCTGCCTTCTAAGCAGCAGGCCATTGGTTCGAATCCAATCCGGTTCACAAAAACCCGACGATAGTCGGGTTTTTTATTTACTGAAGCGAAGTAAAAAGCGAAGCGCATTTACGGGAGCTGAAGTAAATAAAAAACC
This sequence comes from Chitinophaga pinensis, assembly GCA_943372255.1. Taxonomy (GTDB): domain Bacteria; phylum Bacteroidota; class Bacteroidia; order Chitinophagales; family Chitinophagaceae; genus Sediminibacterium; species Sediminibacterium pinensis_M. The sequence continues at coordinate 303 of CALRXZ020000129.1, read as the reverse complement.
AGCCGCTGACAAGCGGCTAGGGTTTTTGGGTAAGGACGCTCGGCATGGCTCAGCGCAGCTAATCCAGATTATTAAGTAAAAAGCGAAGCGCATTTACGGGAGCTGAAGTAAATAAAAAACCGCCGCAGGAACTGCGGCCGGGTTTTTGGGTAAGGACCTCCAACAGGGATCAGCGTAGCTAATCCAATTTTTCTTTGAGAAATGAGAAATGAGAAATGAGAAATGAGAAATGAGAAATAAGAAATGAGAAATAAGAAATGAGAAATAAGAAATGAGAAATAAGAAATGAGAAATAAGAAATGA
>CALRXZ020000128.1:0-10859 GCA_943372255.1 Chitinophaga pinensis | reverse complement strand
ATTCCAGCCCCTTAGAACCATGTGCGGTCATCAGGTTGACCCCTTTTTCCGTACCACTCACTTGTACCAAGGGCAATGCTAGGTCTTCTTTTTCCATCAAAGAAAAAATATTGATTAGTTGCTCTAAGCTCAAACTAGGATTTCGTCTTGCTTCTTCTTTGATAAACTCAAACAAACCACTTAAGACCTGTAAGTGCCAGTGTTTGTCCGGGCTTTGCATAATCCAACCCAAAACCTTTGTTTGTTGAATTACTTGTTCTACCAGATTAATCAAACTACTATTTGCAATAGCAGCAATCAAGTTCTCAATGGCAATACTAACTAGGGCAAAGCCTTTTGCTGGGGCTGGACTAAATAAATCTGCAGCGGGGGCATTGGCTTTTTCTCTAATCTGTTTACGCAAACTGGTTTTGTTGGCGCCATATTTTAGATCCGCAACTTTGGCTGTGATTTCTGCAATTTCCATAGCAGGAATACCAAACCAATTAAAATGTAAAATCTGGAATAGCATTTCTTCTCCACCAAAAGCTGTGTCCCATTCTGCTGCTAAGTATTTTAAAAAGAGTATGATTTTTTGCGCTAGTGGAATTTCTAGCAGGTTTAGATTGCGTTTGCTATAAACAGGAATCTGTTTCTCCTTGAAGAATTGCGCAAGCGCTTCTCCATATTTATTTTCCTTATAAATAATGCCAATTTTTCCAGGCGCCATTCCCTTGGCCAATAAAGCTTCTACTTCTAAACAAATGCCAATCATCTCTTGACGCATGGATTCGTATTCCTTAATTTTTGGAGGCTCTGTTATACCACTTAATTTTCTGTTGGAACTAATAAGGTCTTTACTCAAGCCGGGCATCTGTTTAATCAAACGCTCTTGGTTGCGGTCAATCAAGGTTTTGGCAATATCCAAAATGGGTTGGGTAGATCTATAGTTATTGGTCAGTACTACTTTCACCAAGTCTTCTTCATATCTTTTGGCCAATGCCGTCATGTTCTCTACGTTGGCTCCCTGAAAACGGTAAATACTTTGGTCATCATCACCTACTACAAATACATTGGGTTGTTCCCAATAATTAATCAGCAATTCCACAATCTTGTTTTGGGTACCACTGGTATCTTGGTATTCGTCTACCAAGATGTAAAGAAACTGTTCTTGGTAGCGCATGAGCAAGGAAGGGTGCTCTTCAAAAGCCTTGATGACCCAATTGATCATATCGTCAAAATCATACCTGTTTCTATTGCGCATCAACAATTGAAAACGGTCAAATTCATTAACTGCTGCACGCAGTTTTTCCATGCGCTCACGTTCTTCTGCAATTTTATTCTCTTTCCTGTCTCCGGCCTTGAATTGTTTGTACGCTCGCTTGTATACAAATTCATCCCTGGTTTCTATCTCTGACAAATACGCATCAATCCGCTCATTGATATGACCGGGAGTCCAACCTTCTTTTTTCATATTACTAAAGAGGTTCTGCAGATTGCCAATTTCATAGTAGACATCGCCGCGATAGCGCTTCAATAGATGATTCTTTGGAAAGCTGTCTATCAGTTGTTTGAAAAGGTCAATCCTTTCAAGATCAGAAACAGGATCCAAACTGGTTTTTTCAAAAAGAGAAAGATTGTCCTGAATAATATTATTACAAAACGCATGAAAAGTATAGATATGCACTTTGTAGGCATCAGCTCCAATAAAACCCAGTAAGCGTTTACGCATTGCAACAGCGCCAGCATCGGTATAGGTTAAACAAAGAATATTATCTGGTTGTGCATCAGTATCTAGCAAAATCTTACCTATTCTAGCACCTAGAATCTGGGTTTTACCCGTACCAGGGCCAGCAATTACCATCACAGGTCCTTCAATGGTATCCACCGCTTTTTTCTGTTCCTTGTTTAGACCAGTATATACTTCTAAAAACCGGGCCTTTTGTTCCTCCTGATTTGCCATAGGTTAAAGATAATCAAACATCCTTGCCCATGCGGCTTGATCAAATTCAAGATGCCCAAACATTCTGAGTCAAATACTGTTATAATACCAAACAAACAGTATGTCCCAGACTTATTCTATTAAAACCGTTCAGAAAATACCCGTTTCTCTTGCACAAGCCTGGGATTTTTTTAGCAAACCGGACAACTTAAAAGACATTACCCCAAGCAATCTTGGATTTCAGATTAGATCCAAACATCATGGTTCTGTCATGTACGCGGGTCAGATTATAGAATACACAGTAAAACCAATTTTGGGTATTCCACTTTATTGGATGACAGAAATTTCTACCGTTGTGGAACAAACCTATTTCATTGACGAACAGCGATTTGGACCTTATACCCTTTGGCATCACCAACACCATTTCAAGGCTATTGAAGGTGGCGTAGAAATGACAGATATTGTTCATTATCGGTTGCCTCTTTGGATTTTGGGAGACATAGCCAATAGTTTATTTGTGCAATCTCAGTTGCAAGGAATCTTTGACCATCGCTTTTTTGCTACAGAACAAAAATTTGGTGCTTGGCCTGGTGGTCAAGAAAAAATAGTGTTATTCAATTGATAGCTATTAGTTGGGTTTAAAAAATTACCTTTAGTCTGCGGCAAATCCCTGATAAACCATAAGCGCCGCTATCGGATGCAACAAAACACCTTAAAGCAGCTTTCTGAAGTATTGGGTTTGAGTATTTCAACCGTATCCAGAGCGCTGAAAGACCATCCAGATATTTCTGAAAAAACCAAGACCCGTGTAAGGGAATTGGCGAATGCTTTGGACTATGAACCCAATCATTTTGCGGTTCAATTGCGCACCCAACAAAGCAATATGCTGGGTATTTTGGTTCCCAGTATCAACAATTATTTTTACGATTTTTTTATTGCAGCTGTAGAAGAAGAAGCTGTTAAACATGGCTATTCTATCATGATTATGCAATCCTTAGACAAATTGTCTTTGGAGAATTCTAACATGAATGTGTTTAGAAGAAATAAGATTGTAGGATTGTTTGTGTCTATTTCTATTGAAACGGAAGATTTAGCGCCTTTTCGCAAAATGGAAACATCCAATGTACCCGTGGTATTTTTTGATAGGGTGGCTGAAGAAGAGGGTTTTAGCAGGGTTTGTTTGTCTGATGAACACGCAGCCAGCATTGCAGCAGAAGCCATTATTAAAAAAAACAAGCAAAATGTGTTGGCCTTGTTTGGACACCCGCATTTGAGTATTACTAAAGCAAGATGCAAGTCTTTCAAACAAGTATTTGCCAGCAAATCGCCCCAGACAAAATTAACCATCCATTATCCTGAGCAAATTGAAGTGTCTAAAAAATTGGTGCTAGACATTATTCAAAAAGGTGATCAGCCAGACACTATTTTTTGCATGGGAGACACCATACTCATGGGAGTGATGCATGCCCTGCATGAATTAAATTTGCGTGTACCAGAGGACATAGCGGTGATTAGCATTAGCAACGGATTAATTCCAACTCTATACCAACCCAAGATTACCTATGTAGAAACCAGTGGATTCAAGTTGGGCAAACTGGCTTTTCAGCAAATGTTTAGTAGACTTAAAGCCAATTTGGAAAAAGAAACCGTTTTCTTAGAATCTGTTTTGGTAGAAGGGGGGTCTTTGTAATGAATCAATTAATTTGGCTACCGATAAATATGTATATAAATTTTTAGAATGGAATCTTCTTCCAATACAGGACATAGTTCCTTACAGAAAATCAGTTTTGCAGGATTATTAGTTACCCTTGGCATCATTTACGGAGACATTGGCACTTCACCACTCTATGTGTTCCGATCCATTATTGGAGATAGGCAAATTTCAGAAACCTTGGTCTATGGTGGAATTTCCTGCGTCATCTGGACACTTACTTTACAAACCACTTTTAAATACGTTTTTCTAACACTGCAAGCAGACAATAGGGGAGAAGGAGGTATCTTTTCTTTGTATGCGCTGGTGCGCCGATATGCTAAGTGGCTCTATATTCCAGCCATTATTGGTGCAGCTACTTTGTTGGCCGATGGGATCATCACACCCCCCATTTCGGTATCTTCTGCCATTGAAGGATTGGGTGGTATCAAGGGCTTGGAAAAAACCATTGTAGCAGGTAATAATTTAACCGTGGGTATTGTGATAGGGATTATTTCTTTGCTTTTTTTCTTTCAAAGATTTGGCACCAAGGTCATGGGTTTTGCCTTTGGCCCCATCATGTTTGTTTGGTTCAGTATGATTTTTACTTTGGGATTCATTCAAATTGTCCATAACCCTAGCATCATTAAAGCTTTTAATCCTTACTATGCCTATGAGCTATTGATAAATTATCCTCAGGGTTTTTGGATCTTGGGGGCAGTATTCCTTTGTACTACTGGTGCTGAAGCATTATATAGTGACCTTGGGCATTGTGGTAGAAAGAATATTCAAGTGAGTTGGATGTTTGTCAAGTTTGCCTTGATTGCCAGTTATATGGGGCAAGGCGCTTGGTTATTGTCTCATCATAGCCCAACACTAAATGGATTGAATCCCTTTTATGAATTGATGCCTCACTGGTTTTTACCCATTGGTGTAGGTATAGCCACCTTGGCTACCATTATTGCGTCACAAGCTTTGATCAGCGGTTCTTTTACCCTAATTAGTGAAGCCATAAGTTTAAACTGTTGGCCAAGGGTTGCTATTAAATTTCCAACCAATGTAAAAGGTCAAATTTATATACCTAGTCTTAACTGGATCCTTTGGATTGGATGTGTGGGTATGATGTTGTATTTCCGTAAGAGTGAGCATATGGAAGCGGCTTATGGTTTCTTCATTACCATTACCATGATGATGACCACCACCCTCATGTTTGTTTACATGCGCTATGTTAAGAAATGGAGTTTAGCCATAGTATTGCCAATCATGTTGATTTTTTCTACTGTTGAAATCAGTTTTTTCATAGCCAATGTAGCCAAGATTCAACACCGTTGGATGTTCTTACTCTTTGACATGATCCTGGTATTTATCATGGTCATTTGGTATAGGGCTAGAAAGATTACCAATCAGTATTTACAATTTGTTAAACTCTCGGATTATGTACCTAGGTTGGTTAGTTTGAGTGCTGATAAAGACTTTCCTAAATATGCGTCACACTTGGTTTATTTGACAAAAGCCGATTATGAAGGAGAGATAGAAAAAAGAATCATGCATAGTATTCTGCATAGAAAACCAAAGCGTGCAGAAGTGTATTGGTTTGTACATATCAATCGCTCAGACAATCCCTATACCATGGAATATAGCACCAAAGAACTGGTAACGGGCAAAGTGATTCGAATAGATTTTAATTTAGGTTTTAGGATACAACCCAGGGTAAATCTGCTCTTTAAAAAAGTAATGCAGGAAATGTATACCCAAAAAGAAATCTATGTAGAGAATAAGTATGAAAGCCTTGACCCCAAAAGCTTTCATGCCGATATTACCTATGTAATCATTGAGCCATTCCTCTCAGTTGAAAACGATTTTTCTTTCAGAGAAGGATTTATCATGGACACCTATTTTAGTATCAAAAATATATCCCAATCAGACCAAAAAGCATTTGGGTTGGATACAGCTGTAACAGTGGTGGAATATGTACCCTTGGTCATTAACCAAAAAGCAGATATTCCACTGAAGCGAAAACAGCTACTATAGTTATTTCAATTCTAGCAGTTGACTAACATTGTTATTCCGGTCTACAGCCGCCACGCAGATCCGTTTGCCTTCTGTGTCTGGTACTTTTGAAAGGTCTAATAAAGCTGATTTATCACTCACTATCAATTGTACCAATTGTGCATTAACTAGCTTTACGGGTTGGCCTTGGTCCAATATGAAAACCGCAAAAGCCTTGATGGTTTCGGTTCCTTTATTTTCTAGCAATAGCATCCCACCCGCTTTTTTGGTAACAAAGGGTTGGTCAGGCACAGCGTCATCAATCCAAGGCATGGGCGGCACTAGCGCTGGATAGTAGTAATAATTATTTCTCAAAGAATCATTCCAACCATTGGGGTTTTTCTCAAATACTTTGCTGTTAAAATAAACAGATCCTTGTGTAGTTGGGTAATTGCGCAAGAGTTCTATTTGCTTTGGTATTTCTGATGGGTTTCTCCAAGCCACATTGGTACCTGCTCTATAAAAACCGTGTCCAATAAATAATTGTTTGCCATAACTGTGTTGGTTCCACCAATCCAATAGCACATCGTAATCTGCCAATTTATGACCACGTTCCCAATAGAGTTGTGGAACTACATAATCAATCCAACCTTTTTCTAACCAAAGTAAAATATCGGCATATAAATCGTCGTAATTGGTTTGTCCGCCCTTGGTGTCACTACCCATTGGGTCTTGACTTTTGTTACGCCAAATGCCAAAGGGGCTAATTCCAAATTTTACACGAGGATTGGTGACTCTAATGGTTTGGTATAAAAGTTTGATCACACTATCTACATTGCTTCTACGCCAATTTTCTTTGTTCATACCATTACCATACAATTGATAAGAAGCTTGATCAGGAAATTCTTTTCCCGCAATGCGATAAGGGTAAAAATAATCATCCATATGTATGGCGTCAATATCATACCTGCTAACTATGTCTTTGACTACTCTAGCCGTATGTTGTTTTACTTCTGGTAATGCTGGATTGAAGTATTTTTTTCCTCCATATTCCAAAAACCATTCCGGATGCAAACGCGTTAAATGTGTGGGTGCAACAGATGAGGTTTTCATATTGAACACAGCCCTATATGGGTTCATCCATGCATGAAATTCTAAACCGCGAATATGTGTTTCTTGAATCATGAATTCAAGTGGATCATAATAAGGAACTGGTGCCTTACCTTGTTTGCCTGTTAAAAATTCACTCCAAGGTTCTAAAGATGATGGATATAAGGCATCGCCGGCAGGCCTAATCTGCACCACAACAGCATTCATCCCATTCTGTTGGTGCATGTCTAACAATTTGATGAACTCAGCTTTTTGTTCTGCAACGGATAGATTCTTGCTGCTGGGCCAATCAATATTGTCTACTGTTGCCACCCAGACCGCTCTGAATTCATAATTGTTTGAATGTTTTACCTGGGCATTGCCGGAAAACAAACTGCAGATCATTGCAGCACATAGTGCGGGAAATAGCTTCATCCCGCGAAGATAAAACCTTGTTTTCAGGCAAAAATGGAATGTGGATTGATTCTAGCTATAATAGCAGGTAATGCACATTGTTTAATGATGCATATCGCGCAGCTTATCTAACAAATGGTTGAGTTGCTGTGCTTCTTCCTGATTTAGACCTTTCAACAGATTATCTGTATCATCATTTCTATAGTCTAATTCTAGTAATAATGCCCTGCCTTTATCGGTAATACGTATATCAACCAGCCTTTTATCAGCTTCACAAATGGTTTTTTCAACCAATTCCTTTTTAACCAATCGGTCAACAATTCGACTAGTATCACTCATTTTGTCAAGCATGCGATCCCTAATTTGAAGGGTGCTTAAAGGGCGTTTGCTTCCTCTCAGAATTCTTAGAATATTGAATTGTTGGTTAGTAATATCATAGTCATCCAAAATTTGTTTGAATCTTTCTGTAAACCAGTTAGCGGTGAAAATGATATTTACACCCACTTTTTGAAATTCATTTCTAAAATTCTGTGTTTGTATTTCTTTATCTATTCCCATAGTATTAGAAGATCCGGGTTTTGGGTCGGGGCTCAATTCTAAGATAAAGTTAGCGTAGGAAATTGCCTTGAACTTTGATAATAGGCAGGTTTGAATATGATATTTATCAGCTATTCTTCCCAAACCTTCAAACCCTCACTGCAATTGGCGCAGATATCAATTTGCTTTCTGCTAGTACTCAGTTCTTTTCTAAATTGACGGTAATTGTCATTATTCCAAGTTTCTTTGAAACTTTGGGTATGTAAATTGCCCAATTGATGCATGGCGTCTTTGTCAAAACAGCAGGGTACTACTAGTCCATCCCAAGTAATCACATTGGCGTGCCAAAGCTTCCAGCAATGATTACTTAAACCACTTTTGACCACTCTTTTCCCATCTTTCCCCGTTTTATACCTGCTATATTTATCTATACTAGGTACCAGGTTATTGGGGTCTTGCTCAAAATCATAAACTTGGGCCGTTTTAAATCTAACTTGGTCTACCCCAATAGATGCTCCCAAAGCCTTGATTTGGTCAATTTGGTGTTCATTGGGTTTGACAACTAAGAATTGGAAAAAAACAAAGGGTGTTTTACTGTTCAGGGCTTTTTTCCATTTCACAATATTGCGGGCCCCTTCCATTACTTTGTCTAATTTTCCACCAACCCTGTACTGTTCATATACCTCCTGTGTAGTTCCATCAATAGAGATGATTAAACGGTCTAAGCCACTTTCTACAGTTTGTTTGGCTTTTTCATCCGTTAAATAGTGTGCATTGGTAGAGGTAGCCGTGTAAATTCCTTTCTCATGGGCATATTGGACCATGGGAAGAAAATCTGGATTTAAATAGGGTTCTCCCTGAAAATAAAAGATCAGGTATAACAATTCTTGGTGAATCTCATCAATGGTTTGCTTAAAAAAGCTTTTTTCCAGCATACCAGTAGGTCTGGTAAATGCCCTGAGACCACTTGGGCATTCCGGGCAACGTAGGTTGCAAGAGGTTGTTGGCTCAAATGAGATGGAAATGGGATAACCCCATTGCACAGGTTTACCGGTTATTTTGGTTACTTGAAAGCTAGAATACACTTTCAAAGCATTCCAAAAACGCTTGAAAGTCAGTTTTTTCATCAAATTCAGGCTGTCATTCCAATTAAAATAAACCATAAGACTGTAAAAATAAGACAGTGAAGCCAAGAACAGTGAATTAACAAATTTTGATAACTGTTTTTTAGAAGAAATAAATATTTCCTTAAATTCAACATCAAAGTTGGAACAGGGGTATTGGTTAAATGCTATAACTTGCACCCGTTTACAACTTGTAAGGTAATTAGGTATAAAACTTAAACAAGCAGTTATTCAATGGCCCCCAAAGGCCAAATTTGTTTCACTTTTTAATTTTTATTCATGACCCACTTTCATGATGCCACCACTTGTCAATCTTGCAATCAACGTTTCACCTCCGTTTTTTGTAAAGCCAAACAAGAATTTATAGCTGAAATCAACGAACAAAAAGTTTGTAATGTTTATAAGAAAGGACAGACCCTCTTTAATGAAGGTTCCTATCCCTTTGGTGTTTATTGCATCAATGATGGGAAGGTAAAGTTGTCACACTTAGGAGATGATGGAAAGGAACAAATTATTCGTTTGTTACGCGGTGGCGATGTATTAGGATATAGGGCCTTATTAAGCGGAGAAAGATATAGTGCTAGCGCAATAGTGTTAGAAGATACTCAGGTATGTTTTATACCCAAAGAGTTGTTTTTAAGTGTGCTTAAAAACGATGCTGGGCTTGCATTTGAGATGATGAAGCTCCTCAGTGATGAGTTACACAAAGCAGAAGTTAAATTAACCCACTTAGCTCAGAAACCCATTAGAGAAAGATTGGCCGAGACCTTATTATTCATTAAGGAAACCTATGGTTATGAAGCCGATGGTGTAACCCTTAACGTGCGTTTGTCTAGGGAAGAAATAGCCAATTTAGTAGGAACCGCTACCGAATCAACCATCCGTTTATTGAGTGAATTTAAAAAAGACGGCATGGTAGATTTAGAAGGGAAAAAAATCAAAATTCTCCGCCAAAAAGAGCTGATTAGAACGGCCAATTTGCAAGATTAACAGCCCGAAAGCCTTGTAAACATTGTATAAAACATGATAAAAATCATGTTGCGGGTTGAGTACTGTCATTTAGGTTCCAATTGCAGGTTTCTATCTTGCAATCAAATTAGGAATCATGTTACTCAATCAGTCCGATACATTTTCCAATGAGCTATTAAGCCCAGATGGATTGTGCGTCCTCATCCAGAGGGAGTATCATCCCTCCATAAATGCATCTTGCAGGAAAATTGAGGATTTTCTGCTTTCCAATCATTTTGGAAGGGATTTATCTATTCCTTCTTCGGAATTGATACACTTGGTATTTATGAAATTGGCTGATGAAATTCGCCACTTTTTTCTAAAAGAATCGGGCATCATTTTTCCTGCTATTCAAAAAAGTGTTAAGCAGCACAAAGAAAAAGACCACAAGGAAAAGCCTCACGCAATCCACTTGCAAAATCCTGTTTTAGAAACCATTCACCAGCGTCAACAAGTGATAGTGAACCTACTTCAGAAGCTAAGACATTTATTGAGTGATTATAATATTCAGCCCGATTGGCACAAAGACTGGAAAGACTGTGTCAATGAAATGTTCTTGCTTGAAACCAAGATCTATCAGTGGATTCATATTGAGGGCAGTTTACTCTATCCAAAATTGTCTACTAAGCACCACAATTGATTTACACTTTACCCATTAATCATTTCTACTATTCCTAAATAATCAGTAAATTCAAGACATGCCATACCCCACTGTTAAGCATGAACCGGTTGTGAATTGTTACCATTGCGGAGAAGATTGTACTGATCAACCAGTAATGGCCCAGGACAAATCCTTTTGTTGTGACGGTTGCAAGATGGTTTATGAGATTCTCAATCAGACTGGAATGTGTGATTATTACGAGCTCAGTAATAATCCAGGCACCAGTCAAAAAATCAGGGTTAGAGAAGATAAGTTTGCCTTTTTGGATGACACCAAAATTCAAGCTTCCTTACTCAGTTTTACCAATGACAAAGAAACCCATATTAATTTCTACATGCCCCAAATGCATTGTAGTAGCTGTCTTTGGTTGTTAGAAAACTTGCATAGACTGAATCCTGCGGTCATAGCTTCTAAAGTAAATTTTGA
>CALRXZ020000127.1:0-10954 GCA_943372255.1 Chitinophaga pinensis | reverse complement strand
GAAAGCTATCTATTAATTCCATTGCCTTTTTACCATCGGAACAACCAGCAGTAACCCAACCATTGGCTGAAAAACAGTGATCTAGAATTTCAAGAATCACAGCTTCTTGTTCTACTATCAACAGTTTTTTCATGTTCTGCCTTAAAGGGATTAAAGACAATTGAGAATTTGCTACACTGAAACTGAATCAATTCTGAGAGTAGCTAATTTTAATATTTTTTCATTTCTGCTTCAAGTATGGTAACTACTTTGGCATATTGTTCCTTCATCTGTTTTACCATGTCTTCTAATTGGTCAAGGTTCTCCAATTTTTTTGCATACAATTCCATTTTACCTACCAATAAGCGAAGACTTTCTACATTGATGACTGATAGAGATGATTTGGCATAGTGTGCTGCTTTTGAAAATTTATCCCAGTTTTCATTGGCAAATTCACTTTCAATTTGTTGAATGGTTTCTGGCATACTTTCCAAAAACATATTGATGATGGTCTTCTTGTATTCATTGTCACTTTCTGACAATTCATTCAACATGGTCAGATCTACCGTGGGCATATCATCTTCATCATTCACAGGTTTTTGAACAATATCAGGAGTTGGCTTGGGTTCGGCAGGTGTATTTACCGGAACAGCAATTTTTGCTACTAAAATATCGCCCAGGGTTTTATATAAAGCATCTAACCCAAATGGCTTAGGCAGGGCACCGTTCATACCCACACGCTCAAATTTATTGGTATCCTCCTTACTGCTCCATCCGGTCATTGCAATAATGGGAATATCCAACTTTAAGGTCTTTCTAATATATTCTGTTGCTTCAAAACCATCCATCTCGGGCATATTAATGTCCATCAAGATTAGGTCAAACTCATTTTCTAATAAACATTCAATGGCTTCTGCTCCATTTCCGGCAATAGTGAACTGAGCACCTGTTGCCTGCATGGAATGCATGATCAATTTCTGGTTTACAAAATCATCCTCCGCTATCAAGATCCGCTTACCCTTTAAAAAATCATTCTTCATTCCGCCGGTTTTTCTATTAGTTCGGTTGTAAATTAAAGAATTACAGCTCATTTATGGCTTTATAGCGTATTAAATTGCCAAATGAATGCGATTTACCTAATTTTTAACCAGTCCTTGCAAGCATTTCTATTATTTTTGCGCACTTAGTGCGGAAACGCGTCATTAATTCAGATACATGAAACAGACTTTTTTATTGCTTTTGGGAATAACTGTTGCCTTTTTGTCTCAGGCTCAAAGCTTGAATCCAACCAAACCAAAGAAGGACTGGTCAAAAGTTGACCTTTCTAGCAGACCAGCTGACCATTTTATGATTCAATATGGCATGGATGCTTGGTCAGGCCGTCCGGACAGTGTTAGAACCGGTGGTTTTAGCAGACATTTCAACTTCTATTTCATGTTGGACAAGCCATTCAAAACCAATCCTCACTATAGTCTAGGTCTAGGAGTAGGTTTTGCCAGCAGCAATATGTTTTTCAAGAATACTTATGTGAATTTGAAATCCAATAGTGCCAAACTACCATTTACCAATGTAGATAGCGTAGACCATTTTAATAAATTCAAACTTACTACCCTTTATCTGGAAGCGCCTGTAGAATTAAGGTATTTCTCAGATCCAGAACATCCAGGTAGTTCTTGGAAAGCAGCTTTGGGTGTAAAAGTGGGTACTTTACTAAAGTCTTATACCAAGGGTAAAAACTATGTAAACAAGAATGGACAAACCGTTTATGGAAGTACTTATATACAAAAAGAGAGCAATAAACGCTTCTTAAATGGTACAAGTTTGGCAGTAACCGGCCGTATAGGATATGGCATAGTTTCTCTAGACGCCGGCTATTATATACTGGGTGTATTAAAAGATGGTACTGGTCCAGTCATGAACCGTTTTACATTTGGATTGACTATCAGCGGTTTATAACTCTTTTTTTCAAATATTTGGAGCCTCCGTTAAAATATAACGGGGGCTTTCTTTTATCCCCCCACTAGGGCTACCTTTGCCAAAATAGTTTTAGCGTTGATTGAGAAAAAACAAGGATTAAAAGTAGAACAGAATGCCGTTCTGGTAGGCTTGATTCAAAAGGAGCATACCCAAGAACAGGTTACTGAATATTTAGACGAGTTGCAATTCCTGGCAGAAACTGCAGGAGCCACCACCGTAAAGCGATTTACCCAACGTTTGCCCCACCCCGATAGTAGGACTTTTGTGGGCAAGGGTAAGCTAGAAGAAATTAAGGATTATCTAAATGGCCGTAATATTACCCTAGTCATTTTTGATGATGAACTCACCGGTTCCCAGTTATTGAATATTGAAAAAGAACTCAAGGTCAAAACCATTGACAGGAGTGATTTGATCCTAGACATTTTTGCCAATCGTGCCCGCACGGCGCAATCCAAGGTACAGGTAGAATTAGCCCAATACCAATATTTGCTACCGCGATTAAAGGGGATGTGGACCCACTTGGAGCGCCAGGGAGGTGGTATTGGATCCAGAGGTCCGGGTGAAACCGAGATTGAAACCGATAGACGTATAGTCAAGGATAAGATATCGCTCCTGCGCAAACGCTTGGGCGAGATTGACAAACAGGCATTTACCCAACGCAAAGAACGAGGCGAGTTTATCCGCGTTGCCTTAGTGGGTTATACCAACGTAGGCAAGAGCACGCTGATGAATCTTTTGAGCAAGAGCGATGTGTTTGCCGAGAACAAACTCTTTGCCACACTTGATACCACTACCCGTAAAATAGTTTTTGAAAACACTCCTTTTTTGCTAAGCGATACGGTAGGGTTTATTCGCAAACTGCCTCACCACTTGGTGGAGAGCTTCAAAAGCACCCTTGATGAGGTTCGCGAAGCCGATATTTTATTACACGTAGTAGACGTTTCCCACCCCCAATATGAAGACCAGATTGGCGTGGTGAATAAGACTTTGCAGGAATTAAAAGCTTTTGAAAAGCCCATTCTCACCATTTTCAATAAGATGGATCTTTATGCCGAACGCACTTTTGACGAATGGCTAGAAGACAGCGTAAAAGAAGAAATTCTGCAAGACCTCAAAGACAAATGGGACCAAATAACCAATAACAATTGCGTCTTTGTTTCTGCTGTTGAGAAAAACAATATTGAAGCCCTTCGTGGTCAGATCTTGGAGAAAGTGCGCAACCAATACCAAGTGCGCTACCCCTATAGAACCCAATTGTATTAATACATGGCTGAGAAAAGCTATCAATGGCATTTATTGGCCTTATCGGCAACTGCCATTCCATGGAAATCCAACCAGCTGGCTCAGGTAGAAGTGGCGGGCAAGACCATTACTTTAAGCCTCTTTGAGGGACAGGTAAGCGCCTGTGCCCACAAGTGCCCACATTCAGGCGGCATCATGTCTGAGGGGTTCTTAGACGCCACAGGCAAGATTGTCTGCCCCCTGCACCGGTTCAAGTTTGACACCCGTAATGGGCGCAACACCAGCGGTGAGGGTTATTATCTAAAAACCTACCCCGTAGAACAGCGGGAAGAGGGCCTATTTATTGGAATTCCGGAATCCAGTCTATTTAATTGGTAATTTTTTTGAGTGGAAATTTTGTTGCTAACCATTTTTCCCTATTTTTGCTGCCCATTAACGAGAAATCGTGAAAGGGAACATTCCTCAATAGCTCAGTTGGTTAGAGCATCTGACTGTTAATCAGAGGGTCTCAGGTTCAAGTCCTGATTGGGGAGCCAAACGAGACAAGCCTCGCAATTTTGCGGGGCTTTTCTTTGTCTATCAGTGGGTTTGAGCTGTATCTTTCTAAAAATCAAGTAAATTCTTTAATGATCTTTTTAGCAGTATGAGTACTACCCCAATTAGCAAGTTCGTGTAATAATGGAAGTAACGATTTGCCAGCGTTAGTTAAAGAATATTCTACTCTTGGCGGCATTTCAGTGAATTCAATTCTATGAATCAATCCATATTGCTCTAATTCTTTCAATTCACCAGACAATACTTTATTTGAAATCGATGGTATGATTTGGTTTAGTTTCCCAAATCGAATTGTCCTATCTCCAATACAGTTTAGTATGATGGGCTTCCATTTACCTCCAATGATACTTATTGTGCGGGTTACGGGGCAATTTAATGGGTTGTCGATGAATTTGCTGCTCATAATTTGGTTACCTGATGGTTACTTGTATTTACTAACTTAGTTACTAATGTATACCATTTAAAATAGATTTGTAAAAAAAATATAAAATGAAAAATTACATACAGATTATCGGTTTTTTATTAATTAAGTTCTTTTTTGTTTCCTCAGTTTTTGCTCAAACAAAATTGACTTTAGGGAAACAAGTTTTTGAATTACATAACGTAACAGGATCAATCATTAAGTTTCAAGGTGAACCTGTCCTTAAAATTGAAAGAGATTTAAACACTTTGCCATTTGACCCAAATAGATTAGAGGCGACTGTAGATGAAAAACATTATGCAAAATTAGTTGGATTAAATGATTTTGAAAATGGAACCATTGAGATTAAGATGTATAGTCAAATTCAAGATCCATCCCCTTTTGCAGGAGCTGCCGGTTTTATTGGCTTGTATTATCGAATTGCTGCAAACGATTCTGCGTTTGAGTCAATTTATTTGCGACCTAAAGTTGGAAGAGCCTCAAATCAAATGTTTAGAAACCACGCTGTTCAATATTTTTCTTATCCGGATGCAAAATTTGAAACACTTAGAAAAAATTATCCTCCTGGCTCGTATGAGGGCTCGGCACCAGTTGCTTTAAAAGAATGGATAACAATGAGAATTGAGGTAAATGGAGAAACGGCCGAAATGTTTATTAACAATATGAAATACTCCTCTTTTATAGTTGATAAAATGTTGGGTAAAGTTAAAAAAGGAGGAGTTGGACTTTATGTTGATATTGCGACAGTTGGATACTTTAAGGATTTGAAAATAATAAAAAGACCTTATAAAGCTCCAATTAAGAAAGAAGTAAAACAGGAAGGTATTTAAACTCTCTGTCAATTTGCACGAAGTTTAACCCTTTAATCTCCTAAAAGTCACATACTCAATCATCGCATTATAGTTGCATCTTTCGTCTGTAAGGGGAGCAAAAAGCACTTAGCAAGTAACATTGACTAAGTGCTTTTTTTTTGAATCATAGCTAAGGTGCATTGATTATAAAAATTTAAATTAAATAAAGTTTTAATTTAAATTAGAGTTTTAAAAGTTAATGGAAGACATTATAATTATATTCCTTTTGGTTTCTTTTTTGCTTGCTTTTCTTGCAGCAGCAATTTTAATATGGGTAAACAAAGACCAGCAACATAGTAACCGGTTTTTGGGTATGCTATTAATTATTCTTGCTCTAACAAATTTGAATGATGTTTTTTTATACAAAGCTTGGTTTTTGCAATTTCCCTACCTGCACAAATTAATATTACCCATTACCTTATTAATTTTTCCACTTGCTTGGTTATATATTAGATCTGTTTTGCTTGGAGAATTAAAGAGCAGAAGAAAGGATTGGTTAATCCTGATTCCAACCATTGCCTGTATCATTGATCTATTGCCCTATTATACCATGCCCATTGCAGATAAGGTTGCTTATCTCAAAGAGGTTTTTGCGCAACCTTATTTGCAAGCCCGCTTTAGTGAAGGAATATTATCACCCTATGTTTTTACATTTGTTAGGGTAATCTGGTGTACTGTGTTTATTACTTTAAATTTTAGACTAATTAGACAATTTAGACATGATTCCTCAAATACAAGATCTACTCAAAATGAAGCTTTGATACAGTGGTTAGCGCTTTTTAATTGGCTACTAACCATATTACTTGCTTCTTCCTTTGTCAATGCAATTATATCTCCATTGTTTAAAACCAATATGTTCTTGGTAGACCTAATGTCTGGCATTACAGTGATTATTATTTGCCTTAAGTTATTTACACAGCCTAGGTTATTATATGGAGTTTATCAGCCTATTGCTAGTTATGATACCATCACTGAAGTACCACTATCAATACCAAGTCAAGAAGATCAAAGACAGGAAAACCCATTGACTGCAGAAAAAAATAAAACTAGTTTTGTTGTAGAGAAGTCAGATCCTCAGATTGTCATTAGCCAGGCCGATTCTATCAGGTATAAAAAAATCATTGAAGCGTTTTTTGAAAAAGAAGCCCCTTTTTTACAGAAGGATTATACACTTGAAAAACTAGTCATAGATACCAATTTACCTAGGCATGCCATTTCTGCATTTGTAAACAGGGAGTATGGTATGGGATTTAGGGAATTTTTAAATAGGTACCGGGTTAATTATTTCATTGATAATAGGAATAACCCAGATTGGAAAAATCTAACCTTAGAAGCCATTGCAGCTGAATGTGGCTATAGTACCCGTTCAACTTTTATTGCCAATTTTAAACAAATAACTGGACTAACCCCTTCTGAATACATCAAAAACGCTTCAAAATAGCTTACTCTCAGTAGCTTCAAAACCCAATATTAGCTGGGTTATTACGTTTTAAAACAAATAATATTACGGTTTGCTACAAAAAACCTTGTAAATATTTTTTAATAGCACTAGTTAAATTAAATTTTATAGGAGAAATCCGGTACCAGATGCTGGTATTCTATTACATCTATATCCTTGACCTAAAAAAAAACTATGAAATTTTTTGCCTTTATATTAATGGCGAGCAGTTTGTTTACTACCAGCTTGTCTGCCCAAGACAGCCTTCTAAACAAAAAAAATATTGATCCTTCTAAGCCTACCAATCTTTATACGCAGGTAAATACAAATTTGGAGTATCAGGCTGGAAAAAACCAAAACTTGTTTGGTATAAGGGCCAACGTTCAGTATGCTTTTAATCCTGACAATTTACTTTTAGTAGAATTACCATTACTCAACAATGACCGTACCAATAAATTTGGTTTAGGAGATACTAGGGTTCGGTATTTTAATGCCATCAAAAGAAATATTAGTAAATCCTTTATTGCCATTGCTCCTTTTGCAGATATTAGCTTACCAACTGGATCTTATAAAAATGGTTTGGGTACCAGTAGTTGGTCCCTAGCAGGCGGAATTGTCTTTGGGTTTGTTGTTTCTAAAAAACTCTCTTTATTTCCGGGAATCAATTATGTACATATAACAAAGCCATCAACAGATTTAATTCCTTCTTCTAGTAAATTTAGCAGCAATGGGGTTGGGTTCCAATTCAACGCCAGTTATGTCATTAACAAACAAACTTTTTTGTTTGTTAATCCTATCCCCTCATTCTTAAACAGTAATGGAAGTTGGAATAGTATCTGGGCAGCTGAATTTAACCTTAACAGAATTGTAATACCCAATAAATTCAAAATGAATCTTAGTTGGAACCCCAACTTTACCTACCACATAAATGTATTTAGATTGGGAGCTACCATTTTTCTATAAGAGATACTCAAACAATATTAAATCAATCAGCACATGAAACTCAAGAATTATTTATTAGCAGGCTTAGTCCTATTAATTTTTGTAGGCTGCAATGAGCCTTCAAGCAAGAAAGCGATTATAGAAAATGCAGACGCCATTTATTATGGAGGAGATATTATCACTTTAGAAGGTGATAGTGCCATTTATCCTGAAGCAGTGTTGGTTAGAGAAGGAAAAATACAATTCGTTGGTACAAAAGATGCGGCTATCAAACAAGCGAGTGAAGCCTATTCCATGGTTGATTTAAAAGGCAAAACATTGGTACCAGGTTTTATAGATGGTCACCAACATTTTTTTGCTTTAGGCGCCCAAGCCATCTATGCTAACTTATTGGCATCACCCGATGGAAATTGCAATTCAATTGATGATTTGGTAAACGAATTCAAAAGCTGGCATGAAAAAAATGGCACTACAAAATCTCAAGGTTGGATCATGGGTACCGGTTTTGATGATGCAGTGCTTAAAGAAAACCGTTTTTTGACAAAAGACGATTTAGACAAGGTTTCAAAAGACATACCAGTAATGGCTACACATATATCAGGGCATTTTTGTAGTGTCAACTCTAAGGGTTTAGAAGTTCTTGGCATTACAGCAAATTCAAAGGATCCCTCAGGTGGTGTTATTAGACGTGTAAAAGGAAGTAAGGAACCCAACGGCGTTTTGGAAGAATTGGCAGCTATTCCGCATATGATGAAATTAATTGCTCCTCCTCAAAAAGAAATGAGTGATATGTTTATGGATGCAGGTCAAAAACTAGCAGCTAGTTATGGCTATACCACCTGTAATGAAGGAAGGGCAACTGGTAATCATGAATTATTAGCAGACTATGCAAACAGGGGTAAATTATACTTAGACGTAAACTCCTGGATTGATTATTCTGTATCAAAATATATGCATAGTGAATGGAATAGTAAAGAATACAAAAACCATTACCGTATTGGGGGTTTAAAATTAACCCTTGATGGATCACCTCAGGGTAGAACGGCTTGGCGCACAACCCCTTATTTAATTCCACCTGATGGTCAACAAAAAGGATACAAAGGGTATCCAGCCATTCCTAATGACAAAGACGTTCAAAATATTGTAGACAGTTCTTTTGCTAATAACTGGCAATTAAAGGCTCACTGCAATGGCGATGCTGCTGCTGATCAACTATTTAGAGCTATCAACAAAGCCTCCACTAAATATGGCAATAATGACAGACGTACAATTTTGATTCATGGTCAATTGATTCGGATGGATCAGTTAGATAGTCTCAAAAAATATGATATGGTTGGTTCCTTTTTTCCCATGCATACCTTCTACTGGGGTGATTGGTACAAGCAAATTATTGGACCAGATCAAGCACAAAAAATCAGCCCTATTAAATCTGCTATGAATAAAGGGATCAGGGTCACTAGTCATACCGATGCCCCGGTTGCCTTACCCAATCTAATGATGATCATGTATACCACTGTCAATCGCGTTAGCCGCAGTGGAACAGTTATGGGACCGGACGAAAGGCTGACTCCCTATGAAGCATTAAAATCCATTACCCTTTGGGGTGCTGAGCAGTTTTTTGAAGAAAAGAAAAAAGGTAGTTTGGTAGCCGGAAAACTAGCGGATATGGTGGTGTTGGATAAAAATCCATTAAAAGTAGATCCAATGACTTTAAAAGACATTATAGTGCTAGAAACTATCAAAGAAGGCAAGTCCATTTATAAGAAAAATTAAAGAAGGGATTTTGAAAAATAATTGGATAGTAACAACACTGATATTGCTATTGACTTTTGGCTTTACTACAAAGCTCATTGCACAAAATACTGGGGCAGATAGCTTTCATGCTCACCATACCATTGGCATATTAATTGGTCATACGCAGGTAAGTCAAGGGATTGTTGCAAATGGCAATAGGCAATGGTTGTCACTTCCATCATGGAGTATCAATTACAATTATAAGTTTAATAAAAAATGGGCCATTGGTTTGCACAATGATATTATCACCGAATCATTTGAAGTAGAGGAACACCTTGGCAAAACTGGCAATGCCGTTTTAAAAAGAAGTTACCCAGTTGCTACGGCAATTATGGCTTCCTTTAAACCAAAAGAACATTTTAATTTTTTATTTGGTGCAGGTGGCGAGTTTGCACATGAAGCCAATTATTTTTTAATTCGGGTTGGTGCAGAATACGTTTATCACTTATCAAAGACGATGGAAATAAATGCCTGTATAGCTAATGACTTAAAAGTAAATGCTTATAATTCTTGGACAATAGGGTTTGGCATAACAAAGAGGATCAATCTTTAATAAGTATATCAGTCTTAAATCTTCTATAAATTACTAACTTAAACATTCTAATCTTTTGTAGAAATTAAAAGAAATAGTATGAAAACTAGAAGTTCCATAGTAAGTGTTTTGATGCTTCTATTGACATTCACTTGTATTCAATTAAAGGCACAGAATTCAAAACCCATGTACAGAATTGCTAAAATTAAGGTAGACGCCAAACAATTGGATAAATATACATCTGCCTTAAAAGAGCAGATGAATGCAGCAATAAAATTAGAGCCTGGTGTTTTGTCTTATAATGTTGTTGCTGACAAAAAGGATGCAACACAAATAACTATTTTAGAAGTTTACGCTAGTGTTGAAGCCTATCAATCACATATTCTTACACCACATTTTAAGAAGTATAAAGAAACGGTAAAAGATATGGTAATGTCTTTAGAGTTAATTGATACTGAATTGGTAGCAAGGGTTCACAAAGATGGTTACTAATGTAAGTATATGGATAAGAAACTAAAAGTTTCAATCAATTATTATTACTCATATACAATGGTCATGAAAGTCAGTTTCATTCTCTCCGTATTGCTCAGTTTTACCTTTTGTTTTGGTCAAACAGATCAACAGATTAAAACCCAAACCCCCAAGGAACTAGTTGCAGATAATGGGAAGCTGACTGTAAAATTTGACCTTACTAGGGGCGGTGCAATTTCTTGGATATCTTATTCAGGTTCTCAACGTAGTTTGGTAAATATTGCCGACGAAGGCCGATATATTCAACAGTCTTACTATGCTGGTAAAAGTCTTGATAGAAAAGCAGATGGTCAATCACCCAATTGGTCACCTTGGTCATGGAACCCCATTCAAGTAGGTGATGCTTTTCACAATCGCGCCAAAATTTTGGACTTTAAACAATCAAAAGATACCCTGTATGTGAAATGTATTCCCATGCAATGGGATATGAATAACCGCCCTACCGAAGCTGAAATGGAACAGTGGACTTTTTTGAACGGGAATATCTTGACCATCAGAAACCGTCTTACTTGTCACCGTACAGATGAGATCTATGGCGATAGTTTGATGCGTAACCAGGAATTACCTGCTGTTTATCCCATCTCTGCTTTGAACAATCTATATACCTATGAAGGGAATGCGCCTTTTACAAACGCTCCTTACCAAAAATTAGAAGTCAAGAATCTTTCAAGTGGATTCTGGGGTAGATACAA
>CALRXZ020000126.1:0-10978 GCA_943372255.1 Chitinophaga pinensis | reverse complement strand
CTTCGAATTAATCGACAGATTTGCTCTAGTTCTCTTGATTTAAAACTATTTTCTAACATAAATTAATATTTTATTGATTTTTAAAGGGAGGGCAGGGAGACCTATTTATTAATCTCCCAAACCCCTGGTAATGTTTATTTATCGATTCTTGCAACTAGGTATTTCTTAGATCCATTTGATTTGCCAGAAACAAAACTTCTATTGCTAAGTATTGTTCCTATTTTTTGTGCTAGTCTTGGTGAAAATTTAATTTGTTTAGCTTTAGAAACATTGAATGCAATTTGGGATGCTGTTATATATTCATGACCTGCTTCATCATGGTTTGAGGGTCTATAAATATCCAGTAGCATTTCTTCTTCTGCATTTACTTCTTCAAAGTCTTGATTGGTTTCATTAATCAATTCAATTTCTTCAGATGATAAATAAAATATGAATCCATTCATAAAAAGGTGATATGCTTGTGCAAATGCTTGATCTAAGAATTCAATTGGATCATTATTAATATTTCCAGTAACATTAATAATTGAAAACCTTCTAGAGCCGGTTGAATCCCTTAAAAAAGTACCACGATTGGTACTTCCACAAATAGTACCAATTCTTGGGACATTTATTGAGGTTATTGCATATGGTTTTCTATAATTAATATATCGTCTTGTAATCATGCTTTTTAATGCATCAGACTGCCTTTCAGATATAGAATCAAACTCATCCATAATAAGAAGCAATTTTTCAGCCATATGCCTTACATGTTCTTTGTTGTTGGGGTTTAAATTTCCTTCATATATAAACCCGCTCAACCTTTCAGGTAATAGCATTCTTAAAAACCTACTTTTCCCAATACCTTGTCCACCTTTTAATATTAAAACACTTTGGTTTTCAATCTTCGTATCTATAGCACATGCTATAATTCCTACAAACCATTTTTTGAAAAAAATATTTCGGTATTCTATGTTTTCTGTGGGAATTCTATCAGAAAGCATTTGAATATAATCAGTTGACTGATTCCAGTCCCCGACACTTTTGAGATATTCTACTAAAGGATTATACTGTCTTACAAAATCTGAAGCTAGAACTGTTCTTAAAAGAGTGTTTGTGATTGAATTCTCGGAACCGCTTTGTATTTCGATTAACATTGAGTAGAATCTCTCATCACCTAATTCTTGAAAGTCACTTGTTGTTGATCCTGATTCCAAGTCGACATAAGCATATTCAATTTTGTGACTTAAGACATTATACCTTAAAGCATAATTTCGTTCTAAATAATCCTTGACTTGTTGAATCGGTTCATACCTTGTTGATTTCAACTTCCTTGTATTTTGACCATTTGTTTGAGCAGGGGTCTCAGAAACGATCATTGTTTCTTCTACTGCTGTTTGTAAATTATTCATATAGAATTTATTTTAACAATTGAATTATTTCAATTGCAAAACAAAAGTCTAAAGAATGACTTGGTCCAACAGTCCTATATAGTCCTAGGACTATATAGTTTAAAAACAAGAGTCAATAATCTAAATAAATTGAAAAGTCTTGAAAATAGGCATACCCTGCCTCCCCTTGATAAATTTATTCTTTACTGAATATAAACTTCTTTCTTTTGGCAAGTTTACCAGTAAGGCAACGTTCAATAGAAGCTTTAAGGAATTGATCATTGTTTTCATTAACAAATGCTTTCCAAATAAATTCTGCTACCACTTCTTTATTGTTAGTTATAAAATCTTCATTTTTTAAGTTTGTGTCGCCTTTCATTATATCATAAAATAGAGTTGCAAGAGTAACAATATCTCCTTTCCAAACCAATGGCTTAAAACCAATATCATTTTGGTCAAACGCTGTTAAATATCGAATCTTAAGTTCTTTTCTGAAATTAATAAGCCTATTTTCAATTAAGTCATCATGTCTTAACCATTTAAATTGATCTATAGATTTAATAAGATAGTTGATATCCTGAATTGTATTATTTACTATTTTATCAAATATTCTAGTTTCAGAATTTCGAATGTTATCTAAGTATATAATGATATCGTCCTGGTCTTTCGTGATTGCAAATTCTAAATATTCAGTAAGGGTAGGTTCAATTTGTTTTTCATTTTCTTTTAACATGTACCAACCACCATAAGATACATTGAATTGCCCTAAAGAATCAAGCATCAAATCCTTATAATCATCATTTATAAAAAATAAATAGTTGCCAAAATCAGTACTAAATATATCTTTATTTAAAGCATTCGATAGCCTGCTGTATAATTTGAAAGTCTTAGACATGAGCTTTATTTTTTCTTCTTAAATATATAAAATAATGGGGATTATATTTCATAAAATACCTAATATGTCGTATATTTACAATATGTAATTACTCTTCTAATCCTTTGCCGTATTGTGTTTGAGCAGATTTTAAACACAAGATATGGAAGATCAAGAATGGTGGCCAGTTATAGGCTATGAGGGGTATTATGAAATCTCAAAAGGAGGAAAAATTAGAGGAGTTAAACGCTTAGTTGTTATACCAACTGGTTTGCGAACAATTCATAGCAAAGAACTTAGCACTCGAATTAATAACTATGGTTACGTTGAAGTAAGGTTAAACAAAGATGGAAAGACGAAAGCAACTTTCGTACATATCCTTCTTGCAAATGCGTTTATTCCGAATCCAGAGAATAAGGCTCAAGTAAATCATATTAATGGCATTAAAACAGATAATCGGATTGAGAATTTAGAATGGGCTTCACGCAGTGAAAATATGATTCACGCTTTTAAATTAGGATTAATGAAATCAATAACAAAATGTGTTGTTGATCATTGTAATGGAGTAGAATATACCAGCATTAAAGAAGCTTCAAGAATTTCTCTAATTCCATACAGTACCTTAAAAGGGATGCTGAATGGAACTAGAAGAAATACCTCTTGCCTTGAGATTGCTGCTTAGTATAATCAGGCAAACTTGTTATTTAGTGATGCTATACTAGCTTCTTCTCTATTTGCTCTATTAATGTCATATACCTTAGAAACCATTGAAGTAGAGGTATGCCCATTATGCTTGGCAGCTTCATTGATTCCTAGGAATTCAACAACCTCAGTTGTATGTAAATGCTTCAATGAATAGAAGTCCGCTTTGATATTGAACTTCTTTTTTACTAATCTATACCAACGCTTGTTTATTTGGTAGGGTTGAATTTCTATTGAGCCTGGTTTTAACCCTTTACTAAAGACAAAATCTGACTCATTAGCATCCTTGATTACTTCAATCCAAAATGGCATGGCAATGTTTTTAATTGTCTTCCAGACCTCTCTATAAGAAATTCCTTTCTTAATAACCATTTTGAATCTCTTTCTAGGTAAATCTATATCAGATACTTTAAGCCTCATTAATTCAGAAATTCTTGCTCCAGAGTGAAAGAAAATATGCAAAAACCTATGAAACTCTGGATATTCAACTAAAAGGTATTCATTTACGGTAGTTCTTTCTTCATCGGTTAATACTTGCCTTAAGTATTTTACAACTTTCCTTTTCTTAATGTCTCTTACGTAGTTAAATGAAACCAACTCTAATTCACACAAGACAGAAATTAAAATCATCAGATAACTCCTATGCTTATTGAAACGGTCATCTGTATTACTACTTACATCTAAAATCTGCCTTATATGCTTCCTTGAAACATCAGAAATGGATAATTGAACCCAATTAAGCTGAGTAATGGCAAATTCAAATTTAGCCATTGAAGATTTAATATCCCTTTTAGTAACTTCTGCAACACTTACCTTTTCAAATGCCAAATAAAGTGCTTGAATCAAGCTTAACTTATCGTCATTGATTAGTAAAGAACTTTTTTTATTAAAGGGATTAAACCCATTCCTTAAATTCTCTAATTCCCTTTCTAAAAGTAATTTTGTTTCAATTTGCCGCTCTTGAAGACTTTTAAAATTATTCATCCCCTTTATCATTACTTGTTTAGGCTTGGGGTATCTAGAATCATAGAATCTGTAGAGGATATACCAGTCTTTTAATAGACTTGCTTTTTTAGTATGCCAATTTTTGGGAGTTACTGTTAATGTACTGTGGGAGTTCCCATCACTTAAATGAATCTTCATGTTTTACATTTTGCTAGCTTTTTTGCTAGTGGTTATCAAAATGTCACAAAAGGAGATAAAACAAAAAAGGCTAAAACAACTGGTTATCAGTCACTTTAGCCTTTTTAAGTGTGTAGCGAGAACGAGATTTGAACTCGTGACCTCAGGGTTATGAATCCTGTGCTCTAACCAACTGAGCTACCTCGCCGTTGGTCCGTATTTTTGTACGGGGTGCAAATATAGGGGGTTTCCCCAAAATGAAAAACTAGTAGGCCAACAATTTGCCAATTCTATCGGCAACTTTTAGGGCAGTAGGAAGCATAGCGGCTTCCAATGACACGTTAATAGGCACTGCAGGTAGGTTCAGGGCACCCATTACTTCTACTTTGGCATCTAGAAAATGATAGCAATTATTAGAAATTCTTAAAGAAAGTGCTTCTGCAAAACTATTATTCTGTTGCTCCTCGGTTAAAACCAACACTTTTCCATGGCGTTGAGACGCTTCATAGATAGTGGCTTCATCTAAAGGATAGAGGGTACGCAAGTCAATCACTTCTACTCTACCGGGATGCATTTCTGACGCCGCTTTGGCCCAATACACGCCCATGCCATAAGTAATCACACAAACACTCTCTCCAACCCTTACACGGGCAGGATCAGCATTTAAAACGGTATTAGCCCTACCTAATGGTATTATATAGTCTTTCTCGGGTTCAATGGTACGAGCATCATCTGTTCCGGGCACTTTGCTCCAATAAAGGCCTTTGTGCTCCAACATGATAACCGGATTGGGATCATGGAAGGCGGCTTTCATCAGCCCCTTCATATCTGCGGCATTGGATGGATAAACAACTTTAATTCCCTTGATGCTCAATAACGTGCTTTCAATACTACCACTATGGTAAGGTCCACCGCCGCCATAAGCACCAACGGGAACACGCAACAACATTTGCACGGGGAATTTTCCGTTTGAGAGATAGCAAGACTTAGCCACTTCCGATACCATTTGGTTCAGACCTGGATAGATATAGTCTCCAAACTGTACTTCTACAATGGGTTTCATGCCAAGAGCCGATAAACCTACCGTAGAACCAATAATATACGCTTCTTGAATGGCGGTATTGAATACGCGATGGTCTCCAAATTTTTCTGCTAGTGTGGCTGCTTCACGGAATACCCCTCCTAACCTATTACCCACGTCCTGTCCATATAAAACGGCTTCAGGATATTCTTCCATGATTTCTTCAACTGCGTGTAATGCGGCATCAACCATCATTACCCTTTCTCCCTTATGCGGATCGCGAACGCCGCGTTCTTCTTTAATAGGAGTAGGTGCAAATACATGGTCTTCTACAGAACTGGTATCAGGTTCAGCAGCAGCTTGTGCTTTATGAAAATCAGCCATCACCCTTTCTGTGGCTGCGGCTTCTAATTTATTAATCTCTCCTTCATTAAAACCAACGCTTCCAAGTAGGATCCGCATTTTAGGAATGGGATCGTATAATCCATGGCGTAATAAGTCTTCCCTGCTTCTATAAAATTCTTTTCTTACACCGCTGGTGTGATGGCCCAAGAGTGGCACTTTTGCATGCACCAATACAGGCTTGCGTTCTTGTCTTGCATAGCTTATGGCTTGGCCCATGGTCTCATAACTGCGAATAAAATCACTACCATCGCACTGCATGCGTTTAAGCCCTTTAAAACCTTGTGCATATTCATATGCATTTGTGGTGCGTACTTCATGTGCAAGCGCCGATATACTCCACTGATTATCTTGAATCAAATAGACTACAGGTAATTGTTTAAGTGCTGCAAATTGAAGGGCTTCACTTATCTCTCCTTCTGTCATGGCACCATCGCCCATGGAACAAACTACTACGGGTAATTGCCCATCTTTATTTTTGACTAATTTATCCTGCTGGTATTTTTCTAAATATTGTAAGCCTTGCGCCAGACCTGTGGTAGGAATGGCTTGCATACCTGTAGCACTTGACTGGTGCACAATAGAAGGTCTCTTGCCATCTTTATTACTTGGATGACAATAATAAGAACGGCCGCCTGAGAAAGGATCTTCCTTCTTAGCCAGCAATTGCAACATCATTTCGTAAGGTGAAAATCCAAGAGAAAGCATCATGCTATCGTCTCGGTAATAAGGACTGACCCAGTCGCAGGGCAGGAGCTGCATGCCCGTGGCAATCTGGATGGCTTCGTGACCACGGGATGTACTGTGAACATATTTGCAAACCGGTCGGTTGGCATCATATGTCTCTGACATCGCCTTGGCGGTAACCATCAGCTTGTAAGCGTCTGTTAATATATTAGTGGTCAGCATTTACTTCTATTTCTAGAACCTAGTTCCTTAGCGGATGGTCAGTTCAAACATTTTTTCCTTTTCCAGATATCCTTCCAATACATCTCCTACAACAGTCTCTCCTACACCTGCTGGTGTACCTGTATAAATAAGGTCACCAATATTGAGTGAGAAATAGTTGGATATATTAGATATGATCTGGCTAAAAGAGAAAATCATGTGTGTGGAATCGCCTTTTTGAACGGCTTCTCCATTCTTGAGTAAGGAAAAATGAAGGGGATTCTCATACAAGTCCGGCGTCAGGTTAATCCATTTCCCAAGGATGGCTGAATTATCCCAAGCCTTGGCTTTCTCCCAGGGGAGTCCTTTTTTCTTCAATTCTGCTTGTATGTCCCTTGCTGTGAAATCTATTCCAAGGCTGAGTGCGTCTACATATTTTTCAGCCTGGTCTTCTGTAATGTATTTTCCGTTTTTAGAGATGCGTAGCACAAGCTCCACCTCATAGTGTAGTTCATTGCTGAATTCCGGATAATAAAAAGGCGTCTGTGGTTGCAACAAAGCAGACTTGGGTTTCATGAAGATCACCGGTTCTTCGGGAACATCATTACCCAACTCTTTTGCGTGCTCCGCATAGTTTCGCCCTACGCAGAAAATTTTCATAGCTTCTGTTTTAAAATAATAACTAAATAATCTGTGTTGGATTCCCTAGAAAGGGGTTCCGGGTACGATTGATTACTTAAATCTTATTTACTCCTAGCTATAACTGTAAATAGGGCTTATTTATTTTGTGAGGGATCAATTATATTAAGTGAAGGATAAATTATTCACTTGACTCATGGTCTTTTCTAAGCCAATGGCGGCAAACATTTCTATGATTTCAACGCATTTGGCCACTTTCTGGTTGATTATGCCCTGTTCACTGGCTTGCCACTTGCCCAATACAAAATCTACTTGGCGGCCCTTTGGAAAATTATTGCCAATGCCAAAGCGAAGTTTGGGATATTGATCCGTTCCTAATATGAGTTGAATGTCTTTAAGCCCATTGTGACCAGCGTCTGAGCCGTTGCCGCGTAGGCGGATTTTTTCTAGTGGAAGTGCTAGGTCATCAACAATGGTTAAGGTATTGGACAGTTCTATTTTTTCCTTGTCCATCCAATATTTAAAAGCCCTACCACTGAGATTCATATAGGTAGTGGGTTTGATGCAGACAAAGGTCTTGCCCTTCCATTTTACCTCGGCTACATCGGCTAGCCGATCGTTTTTAAAAAAACCTCCTTGTTTGATCACAAATTCACTGACTACGTCAAAGCCAATATTGTGCCGAGTATGTCTATACTCTTCTCCAATATTACCCAGACCAACTATCAAAAACTTACTCATAGGCTCAAAAATAAGTCATCTTACCACAATAAAAAACGCCCCCAAGTTTGGAGGCGTTTCAATTTTATCCAAAGACCAATTATTTCTTCTTGGCGTCTTTGTCTGCAGTTGCTTCTTCTTGTTTCAGCTGACGAGTCATTACTACTGAAGCAATAGGAATACGTGGTGAGTTCAAGATCTCATAGTTCTCATCTTTCACGTCTTCTACGCGAATGTTACCATTCAATTCCAAAGTAGTGATATCCACTTCAATGGCTTCTTTTAAGAATTTAGGAAGGGTTTTAACTTTCAAAGATTTCATCTTGATCACTAATTTACCACCACCTTTCACACCTACTGATGTACCAACAAATTTCAGTGGTAGGGTTGCTATCACTTTTTTGTCTTCTACAAGTTCTAACAAATCAACGTGGATCAGGGTATCACTGATCTTGTCAAATTGCAAGTCTTTTAGGATGCAAGTGTAAGTTTTGCCATCCACGGTTACATTGGCTAATTGGAATTCACCAGTGTACACCAAAGGCTTGAAAGCCTTTGCAGGAGCAAAGAAATTGATCTCCTGAGCACCCCCGTAAATTACAGCTGGCACGCATTCCTGAGAGCGAATTTGGCGGGCGGCTTTTTTGCCATGCTCGGTCCTCAGTTGTCCTTCGATTGTAATTGTGTTCATTTTTATAAATTTTTTGGACGGCAAAGGTAAGGAAACAAGGCCAGAAAAAAGGCTAACATTTGAATGATTCTTAAAATAAATGAACCCGCCCTTTTTCATCTTGAAAAAGAAACGGGTTCAATGTTTTACGTATAACTATTAATTAACCTTTATTCTCCCTTCCCTTTAACTGAGAATGGATAAACAAACTGGTAATACTTTTATTCTCGTAGGCATTGCGAATGGCAATGGCAAACAAATCGGCCACAGAAATGGATTTGATTTTTCTAGCGTCCTGTTTTAAAGGAATGGTATCACAAACCACCAACTCTTCTAACACAGAATTTTCAATATTATCATAAGCCGCACCACTCAATACTGGGTGGGTAATCAGGGCTCTAACACTGGTAGCGCCTTTTTCCTTGAGTAGACCTGCCGCCTTGGCCAAGGTTCCGCCCGTATCGCAGATATCGTCAATCAGTACAATGTCTTTACCGGTAACGTCACCAATCACCACCATACTGGCAATCTCATTAGCGCGTTTGCGATGTTTATCGCAGATCACCATTGGAGCATTAAAATAACTAGCAATCTCACGCACACGGTTGGTAGAACCCACGTCCGGAGCGGCAAAAGCCAGGTTATTCAATTTCAGTTGCTCTATATAAGGAATAAAGATGGCAGAACTGTCTAAATGGTCTACGGGAACGTCAAAGAATCCCTGAATCTGAGGCGCGTGTAGGTCCATGGTGATGATCCTGTCTGCTCCAGCTGCTTCCAGCAAAGTGGCAATCAATTTGGCACCAATAGCCACACGGGGTTTGTCTTTTCTGTCTTGACGGGCAAATCCATAATAAGGAATTACCGCAATTACTTTATAAGCACTAGCACGCTTGGCAGCGTCAATCATCAATAACAACTCCATCAAGTTGTCTGTTGGGGCAAAAGTGCTTTGCACCAAGAAAACATAGTCTCCGCGAATACTTTCCAAGAAAATGGGCTGGAATTCGCCGTCACTAAACTTCTGAATATTGATTTTACCAATGGGGGCGCCAAAACGCTGTGCTATTTTTTCAGCTAACTTCTGTGAACCGTTACCTGAAAATATCTTTACATTAGGATTCATAGCTTGCTCGGGTAGTATTGCGCGAAGATAGAGATTCAAAAAGGAAATAGTATTTTGAAAGGACAATATATTTCAACATGCTAAAAAACGGAATCAAAACCTGGGCAACTGATGATCAACCCAGAGAAAAATTAATGCTGAAAGGCGCGGAAACATTGAGCACCGCAGAGCTAGTAGCCATTCTGATTAACAACGGTACAAGAACCCATTCTGCCCTTGATTTGGCCAAAGAATTAATGGGGCGTGTGCATAACCAATTGCCAGATTTGGCAAAACTCACAGTAAATGAAATGGTGAACCTAGGCATCTCAGGTATTGGTACACAAAAAGCCACCAGTATTTTGGCAGCCTTGGAATTAGGTGTACGCAGAAATAGCACCCATACCAAACGCAAAGACATCCAGAAAAGCAGTGATATAGCGGATTGGCTCAAATCTGAGCTTGGTCATAAACCCATGGAAAGGTTTGTGGTGGTCTACTTGAATAGGGCCAATAAAATAATCCGTTGTGATACCATTAGTGAGGGAGGCATTACTGGTACAGTAGCAGATCCGCGCATTATTTTAAAGAAAGCATTGGACTATCACGCCGTCTCTTTGATCCTTTGTCATAATCATCCAAGTGGTAATTTAAAACCCAGCAAAGCCGATGAATTACTCACCAATAAAATCAAAAACGCCGCCGCCTTTTTAGACATACAAGTATTGGATCATATTATAGTTAGTGAAGAGGGTTATTACAGTTTTGCGGACGAAGGCATGATGTAGAACAAGTGAATAGATAATAGATAAAAGTGAAGAATGGAGGGGGATTTTGCTTGAATTTGAGTGAAAAGAGTTTAGTAAAAAAGATTTTACACTGCCCTATTTGATGGTTTAAAATTGTGCATTGCTGACGCGATGTACAATAATCACTTCTCATTCCTTACTTCTCATTTCTCACTTCTAACTTCTCATTCTTCACTTTTCACTTTAAGCCTGCACCCACCCCGCACTCTCCCGATTACTCGGGATCGGCGCCCCTCCCAGGAGGGGATGGGCATAAAAAAACCCATTCAAATTAATGAACGGGTTCTTTATAATAAATATGGCAGCTACCTACTCTCCCGGCTTAACGCGAGTACCATCGGCCATGAGGGACTTAACTTCTCTGTTCGGAATGGGAAGAGGTGAACACCCTCGGCAAAACCACCATAAGACTGTCAAACTCAAAAGCTAGTTTCAAAATGAATTGTATCAAGTCTGCCTTATAACAGCATCCTTTTTACTTTTGACTTTTTACTTTTGACTTAATAAATTCATATTGGGACAAAATCAAGAAAAATAGAATAAAAAAATAAAGCTTACGGGCAATTAGTACTACTTGGCTTTAATGTTACCATTTTTACACCTATAGCCTATCAACGTCATAGTCTTTGACGACCCTTAAAAGTAAACTCATCTTGTGG
>CALRXZ020000125.1:0-11189 GCA_943372255.1 Chitinophaga pinensis | reverse complement strand
CATGAAGGGGCATAAAATAATCTACTATATTTTAGTGGCATTTCTTGCATTTACACTATTGCTGATATATATTCAGTTTAACTCATCTAAAAACATTGAAAATCTTATTACTGCTAATGAAGAAATGGCGAATGAGTTTAATGTAAGTGAAGAGTTAAATGCTGTAGAAAATAATATTTTAAGAATAGAAAGTAAAGTAAGGGGTTTCATTACAACAAAAGATTCAACCTATATTGAAGGATTGGAAGAGAGCATCAAAAATGTAAATAACAGCCTAAAAAAAATAAAAAATAGTTCAGAAGATACATATTCCATAGAGCTTAATGATAAACTAGATAAATTAATTCAGCAAAAAATAGCGTTTAAAAGGCAAATGCTAAATACCTTTCAGATGGAAGGGCGGCAATCGGCAGAACGTCTAGTTGCTTCAAAATTTGGTAAAAGCTTAACGGACTCTATAGTTGTTTCTATTCACAGGATTGACAGTACTAGAAAAAAATACCTAACTAGTACAACCGCTTTAATTGATAAAAGTGGAAGGAAAGCTCAGCAATTCAGCACCTTATTGATTTTATTTGTTTTAATATCTGCCGCAGGATTATTCTGGTATATTATCAATATCATCAAAACACAGATATCCCTCATTCAGCAATTAAATATTTCAGAAAAAAAAGTAAAGGAATCGGCTGAATTAAAAGAAAAGTTTATGGCTAATATGAGCCATGAGATTCGAACGCCTATGAATGCAATTCTAGGATTTACCAACTTACTGCAGAGGAAAAACATTGACAAAGAATCTAAAGAATATGTACAAATTATTCAAAGCTCTGGAGAAAGTTTATTAACCATTATAAATGATATTCTTGATCTTTCGAAGATTGAGGCGGGTATGATGCGGATAGAATCAGCTCCATTCAGCATAAGAGAGTTGATCCATTCAATTCAAACAATGTTTAAGGCAAAAGCAAAGGAAAAAAATCTAGACCTTTTATTTTCAGTTGACGAATCCATACCAGATACACTAGAAGGGGATTCCACCAGACTTACTCAAATTTTGATAAATCTAATGGGCAATGCTTTAAAATTCACCGATAAAGGCGCTATAGAAGTAAAAATAAGTGGTGTAAGTACTGAGGATAATATTATAAAAACAGAAATTACCGTAACGGATACCGGAATTGGTATTGAAAAGGAAAGGCTGGGTAATATTTTTGAACGCTTTCAACAGGCAGAAGATTCAGTTACCCGCCGTTATGGAGGAACCGGACTTGGTCTAGCCATTGTAAAAGACCTTGTGTCCCTTCAAAAGGGTAGCGTTATGGTAGAAAGTGAACTTGGCAAAGGAACAAGTTTCAAAATTATTATCCCTTATTTGATAGCTAAAGAAGAAACAAAAAATCAAATGATGGTTACAGCTGACCCTATACTCCCATCTAATTTTGAAAAGCTTCGGGTACTTGTAGCAGAGGATAATTTAATTAACCAAAACCTGATCAGTCATTTGTTTAATGAATGGCAATTGGATTTTGATTTGGCATCAAATGGCAGGCAAGCAATTGAAATGATGCAACAGAATAATTACGATTTAATCCTTATGGATATTCAAATGCCTGAAATGGATGGATATACAACTGCTCTAGAAATTAGAAGCCGTTTAAAGTCAAATATTCCAATAATTGCTATGACAGCCCATGCTCTTGCCGGAGAAAAGGAAAAATGCCTTAGCTATGGCATGAATGACTATATCTCCAAACCAATTAGAGAAGCGCTTTTGCACAGATTAATCAAACATTATACAGAGGTAAATTTACCTGATAACGAAAATATACTGCCCCCTTACAAAAATGAACAATACCAGTATATCAATTTGCAATACATGAAAGAAATCAGTGGCGGCAACAAGGAATACGAAAAAACTGTTACTGAACAGTTTATCGAATTGGTTTGTGAAGAAATACTTGCTATTGAAAAAGCCTGGCAAAATCAAAAAATCAACGAAATAAAA
Source organism: Chitinophaga pinensis (assembly GCA_943372255.1). Lineage (GTDB taxonomy): Bacteria > Bacteroidota > Bacteroidia > Chitinophagales > Chitinophagaceae > Sediminibacterium > Sediminibacterium pinensis_M. The sequence continues at coordinate 9,184 of CALRXZ020000125.1, read as the reverse complement.
CAATTGGCCCATAATATGAAAACAACAATATCAATAATGGGCCTGGACCAAATGTTACAGAAAGATTTAGATGCCTTAGAGTATGAAGAATTAACTGAAGAAAGTTTTTGGAAATATTTAAAGTCTATTAACACTATATGTGAGGCATCAGTAGAAGAAGCCAAGCATTTCTATAAAACATTTTGATTTATCTAGTTGCAATCGAAATTATTATATTGAATTTTCCCTCTATTTATTTTCATTACAAATAAAATATTCTAATAGTTTACCAACGAGTGATTTTGCCTTTTCGTCGATTGAGATTTCAACCCGCATTTGTTGATGATAGCTTTGTACCAATCAATATTACTATCATCAAAATCAAAAAAAATGAAAAGTCTTAAAAAAATTGGTATTGCACTTTTTGCTTGTATTATGCTTGCTTCTTGCGCTGGCAAAAAGATTGAAGCAGAAAAAACAGTTGCAACTAAAACTGAAGCTAAACCAACACATGTTACAATCAACACTCCAGATGAAGCATTAGCTGAACTAAAAGCGGGAAATCAGCGATTCTATGATGGCAAACTAATCAACACCAATTACAAAGAAGAAATTGAAGAGACAAAAAATGCCCAACATCCTCATTCCATCATTTTAAGTTGCATTGATTCAAGGGTACCACCAGAAATTATTTTTGATCAAGGTATCGGACATATTTTTGTTGCTAGAGTAGCCGGAAACATTATTGACCCAAACGAACTTGGCAGCCTTGAATTTGCCACTGCAGCAAAAAATTCAAAACTGATTGTAGTTTTGGGCCACAGTAAATGCGGAGCAATAGAAGGTGCTGTTAACAATGTTAAACTTGGTAACCTTACACAATTACTAGCTCAAATAAAGCCTGCCATTGTAGGAGACAGTACCAATAAACCAATGATGATGGAGCAAACAACTAAAAAAAATATAGAGCTAACTATTGCTAAAATCCTTAAACAAAGCCCAACTATTAGTTCACTTGTAAAAGAAGGAAAAGTGAAGATTGTAGGAGCTTATGATGATATTTCTACGGGCAAAGTAGCTTTTCTCTAAATCCCATGCTACCTACAATTAAATAGATACCTGATTGATAAAGATATATGCTATTAAAGATTCTAGTATCATTAGAAACTATGCAAAGGATAATTTCTAAAAAAATAATAGCATATTTTTTTTAAAACAAAAGAGTGTAGCACAATCTTATCTCTCATCGTGGGAAAGTTCCACTCTGAATTAAAATTATAAGTTTATGCATAAAATAATAAGAAATTCTATAGTAATGTTTTTATTGGTTGGAGCGATTTCAACAAATAGCTTTGCCCAAACCACTCACACCAGCAACGGCGATATTTGGCTGCATTATTTTGGTAAAAACATGTTGACTAAAAAATTATCCTTCACCTTTGAAGGTACTTTTAGATTTGCTAATGGATTTTCAGAAAAGCAGCAATATTTTGTTCGACCTTCCCTTGATTATCAATTATCCAAACATCTGATGGGAAGCGTTGGATACTCACATTACTTAACTTATGTGTACGGCAGTCCCGCTATAAACAAAATTCCCGTTCCCGAAAATCACTTATGGCTTCAAGCACAGTTTACACATCAGTTTGGAGACTTAAAAGTTACCAATAGACTAAGGGATGAAATACGTTATGTTGGAATAGCCGTTAAGGATCCTAATGGAGACTACTATATAGACAGATATGCAAATAGAAACAGATTCCGTTATATGCTTTCATTCAATTACCCAATAATTAAGGATGAACATAAAGCCACTAAACTGTTTGCAATATTAGGAGACGAGGTGTTTTTGAATATAGGTTCAATTTCAAAAACACCCAATGTTGACGAAAATGTTGGGGCTACTTTGCTCAATCAAAACCGTCTTATTGCTGGTTTTGGATATAATATCAACCCTCACAATCAAATCCAGGTAAGTTTTATTAATCAGACTATCTGGAATTTTACTAATACCATTGAAGAAAGAAATCCCACTTTAAGACTTTCCTATTTCACTAATTTTTCATTCGCAAAAAAATAATGCCTCAATAAGAATATTTAAAAAATATGCTTATTGTTGACCAGTTAAAGCTTTATACATCAAATAGTAAATTTTAATTACTCAAATAAAAACTATTTAAGAATAAGCTATTTATGTTGGTTGTTATTGTATTAAAGAAGCTATAGTTGCTCTGATACAATAACAACCAATTTTGAAATTTAATTGAGTTGAAATTTGGGTAAGGAAATTTTCATCTTGCTTTATCCCATTGCATACAGAACAAAGAATCGAAATATTTAAGTCAGTAGTCATTCATCGACAGCTTTTGCCAGTTCAGCGACTCGTAAAACAGCTAGCTATTATTCCCTGCAACTTTACCTCATAAACCTTAAATAAATGAAACATAAAATTATACTGCTTTGTATTTTTAGCGGAATAGCATCTGTTTTTGTCAGCATTCCATTTTTGTCATTTGCTCAGCAAAAATCTGCCGATACATTAAGGCTTAGCGTCCCCAAAGCTGAACAGATCTTCTTACAAAAAAATATAACCCTACTAGCCAATCAATATAATATTGATATCAACAAGGCACTGGTTCAACAAGCTAAGGTTTGGGACAACCCAATATTAAATACTGATCAGAATATTTATGATGGAAAATTTTTCAGACATACTACAGAAAATGGTCAGCAATACGGACAGATCTATATACAAGTACAACAGCTTATCCGTACAGCTGGTAAAATAAAAAAACAAACTCAACTGGCAGCCGATAATGTATTAAGCGCAGAGGCCCAGTTTAATGATGTAATGCGTAATCTTAAATACTTACTAACTACTGATCTTAATAATTTAGCCCAACTGCAAAATATAGCAACTATCTATACAAATGAAATGCAAACCATGAATTCTTTGGTAAAAGGAATGGATGCAATGCTTAACCTGGGTGATATATCAGAAAAAGAAAACATCAGAATTAAGGCATTGCTTTTCTCAATGCAAAGCGATTTTAACGACAACCGGCTTCAACAAATTGACCTTCAAAAGGAAATTGCGCAAATGCTTCAACTAAATGACAATGTTTGGGTACAGGCAGATGCCGATCAACCAATTAACCGTAATCAGATAAACAATATACAGTTTTACAGTTTAAGGGATAGTGCCATGCAAAATAGGCCAGATCTAGCATTTGTAAAAAACCAATCCTTATATCAACTTCATAATATTACCTATCAAAAAGCATTAGCAAAACCGGACTTTAGTATAGGTCTAGAGTATGACCATTTGAACAGCTATGTGCCAAACTATTACGGTTTAGCCATTAGTGTTCCACTGACAATCTTCAATAAAAATAAAGGCAACATTGAAGCTGCAAAACTAGGTTACCAACAAAGTAATTTGGTAGTTCAGCAAGTTCAAAGCCAGGTAAATACTGAAATACTTGGCGCCTGGATGAAACTTAAAAATATTACTGAATTGCTAAACAGTGACAACAACCAATTGCAACAAAACTATGATGTGCTTATGAAAAATATGACGGAGAGCTATCGAAAACGGGAAGTGAGACTTACCGATTTCATTGATTTTTTTGATGCATACAAAGATACCCGAATTAAACAATGGCAACTTACAACCAATCAGCGAAACGCAGCTGCTGAATTAAACTTCACCATCCACCAAAACATCATTCAACTTTAATTAAAAATCATGAAACATAATTTTCAAATTTCAATCTTGGCAGCTGCAATGGCAATATTCATTTTATCCTGTAATAACCAACCAGCTGCAAAAAACGCCAGTAAAGAAGAGCCACTTATCAGCGATACTACTATGCATCTTTTGAGCATAGATACTGTGAAACTCCGCAACATAGATGACCAAGTAAAGCTTAGCGGTGAAGTGAGCTTTGATGAAAACAAAGTGGTAAATGTGTATCCTTTTAGTAGTGGACAAGTATTGGGGGTAAATGTAAGTGTTGGCGATTATGTAAAAGCAGGTCAAACACTAGCAACCATCAAAAGCGCCGACATCGCTGGCAATTATGCTGATTTAACAATTTCTGAAAAGGATCTAGCCATTGCAAAGAGAGAGATGGGTAATGCTGAAGAATTGTATAAAAATGGAATCAGCAGTGAAAAGGAGTACCTAGAAGCAAAAGAAGCTTATAGTAAGGCAGTAGCTAATTCGGGCAAGATACGGACACAAATACAAATCAATGGTGGAGGCAGAACAACAGCCAATGGAACTTATGTAGTTACTGCACCTAGGAGTGGTTATATAGTTCAGAAACTAATTAATGCAGGAAATTTCATCCGCAATGATAATACCAGCAATATGTTTACAATTGGCGATATCAGAGATGTATGGATTTGGGCAAATGTATATGAAACCGATATCGCAAAAGTAAAGGAAGGTTACTCAGCAACTGTTACCACACTGGCTTATCCCGACAGTGTATTTGCTGGACGGATTGATAAATTAAGCCAAGCGCTTGATCCAGTAACTAAAGTGATGAAAATTAAAATTGTTTTACCCAATCCCAATGGCACTTTAAAGCCTGAAATGTTTGCAAATATTGCCATTAGCAACAAAGAAACAAAACAAATGCTAACAGTTCCTGCAAGCGCTATCATCAACGATAACCAGCATTCCTTTGTTGTAGTCTATAGAAGCAATATGGATGCCTCTATACGACAGGTTAGTATATTAAAAACATCTAACAACATTACCTACATTTCTAGCGGTTTACATCTGGGCGAAAAAGTCATCACTAACAATCAGATACTAATTTATAAAAAGCTGCAAGATCTAAGCAACCTGAATGCCGGAAAAAAATAAGTGATTTCACAATCTTCCTTTTTTTAGTTTAATACTACTACCATGAATAAATTCATAAAAAATATCATTCATTTCTCTCTTCGCCACCGATACTTTGTTTTTTTTCTAACAGGCATTTTGATTGCACTTGGCATTTGGGCATATAAAGAAACACCTATTGAAACATTTCCTGATGTCACAAATACCCAGATTATTATCATTACTCAATGGCCTGGAAGAAGTGCAGAAGAAGTAGAAAAGTTTATCACAATCCCAATGGAGACTGAGTTAAACAGTGTACAAAAGAAGATTAACCTTCGCACTAATTCGTCATTTGGATTGAGTTATATCACTTTAATATTTGATGACGATGTAGACGATGCTTTTGCAAGACAACAAGTAATGAGCAGAATCATAAATGCCGATTTGCCAGATGGAATAAAACCAGAAGTACAACCCCCCTATGGACCTACGGGTGAAATTTACAGATACACGTTGCAAAGTAATACAGTTGGCATAAGAGAACTAACTGCAATTCAAGACTGGGTACTTGACCGACAATTTAAAAGTGTACCAGGAGTAGCCGATGTAAACACTTTTGGGGGAGAAGAAAAAACCTTTGAAGTGAGTGTCAATCCAGAGCTGCTAGTCAAATACAACCTCTCTTCTATAGACGTGTACAATGCCATTTCTAAAAGTAATATTAATGTTGGTGGAGATGTAATAAAAAGAAATGGACAGGCTTATGTTGTAAGAGGAATTGGCGTGCTCAATAATATTGATCAAATCAATAATGTAATTATTAATAAAGTAAATGGAGTTCCACTTCGGGTTAGCAATGTAGCAACAGTTGTAGAAAGTAGCAAGCCTCCATTAGGTGCAGTAAGTAAAGATGGGGTTCCCAACCAAGTAGAAGGTATTGTAGTAATGCGTAAAGGAGAAAATCCATCAGAAGTTTTACAGGCATTACATAAAAAAGTAGATGAATTAAATAATAGCATCTTGCCAACTTCTGTAAAAATAATTCCATTTTATGACCGTACTACTTTGATGGATTTTGCAACGGAAACAGTTATTCATAACCTGCTGGAAGGTATTATTTTAGTAACCCTGATTGTATTCATATTCATGGCAGATTGGCGTACAACATTAATTGTTAGTATTATCATCCCATTGTCATTGCTGTTTGCATTTATCTGCATGCGTATCAAGGGAATGAATGCAAACCTATTAAGCATGGGTGCTGTTGACTTTGGAATCATCATTGATGGCGCAGTTGTAATGGTAGAGGGTTTGTTTGTGGCTTTAGCACTCAAAGCACACGAAACGGGGATGGATAAATTCAACAAACTAGCAAAACTTGGTTTATTTAAAACAAAAGGTGCTGAGATGGGAAAAGCAATTTTCTTCTCAAAGCTTATTATCCTCACATGTCTCATTCCAATATTTGCATTTAAAAAAGTAGAGGGCAAAATGTTTTCTCCACTAGCTTATACGCTAGGATTTGCACTTCTTGGAGCGTTGATACTTACACTTACGCTTGTGCCTGCGCTTTCAAGTATCCTCTTGCGTAAAAATGTAAGGGAAAAACACAACCCAATTGTTGTTTTCTTTGAAAATGGCGTAGCGAGATTATTAAGTATTGTTTACCGTAACCAAAAGAGAAGCGTAATAGTTGCTTTGATAATGATGTTGCTTTCATTTTTCTCCTTCAAATTTTTGGGCTCTGAATTTTTACCACAATTAAATGAAGGAGCATTGTGGGTAGCTGCCGAATTACCAAGAAGCGTATCGCTTGACGAAGCAACTAGTATTTCAGCAAAGATTGATGAACAAATAAGAACCTTTCCAGAAGTTAAACACACCATGGTACAGGTAGGACGTACCAATGATGGCACAGATCCCAAAGGTTTTTTTAATGTTCAAATAGCGGTTGATCTTGCTCCACAAAATGAATGGAAAAGAAAAATCACATACGACAGCGTTGTAAACCTGATGAATGAAAAATTGAAAATATTTCCTGGAATAGTTTTTAATTATTCACAACCAATACGGGATAATGTTTCGGAAGCAATTGCCGGTGTGCCAGCAGCTTTGGCTGTAAAAATATTTGGTCATGACTTTAACACATTAGATAGTAGTGCCAATCAAGTTTATAATGTACTTAGAAAAATAAAAGGTATTGAAGACCTTGGCATTATCCGTAATCTTGGTCAACCTGAATTTAGAATTGAGCTTAATCAACAAAAAATGGCATTGTATGGCGTAAGTACAGCCGATGCCAACTCGGTAATTGAGATGTCCATTGGGGGTAAGGCAGCAACCCAGTTGTTTGAAGGAGAAAGAAAATTTGACGTAAGAGTTAGGTACCAAGAACAATATAGAAATACGGAAGAAGCAATAAATAACCTAATGGTGCCTACGTTAGATGGGGCTAAAGTACCTTTAAAAGAAATTGCAGACATAGTAACATTAACTGGACCGGCATTTATTTACAGGGATAATAATTCTCGTTACATCACTGTAAAGTTTTCTGTACGTGGTCGCGACCTAGGTAGCACCATTGCTGAGGCACAGCAAAAAGTAAATGCTTCCATAAAATTACCACAAGGTTATACAACTACTTGGAATGGTGAATTTGAAAACCAACAAAGGGCAACAAAAACCTTAGGTCAAGTTGTGCCAATTTGCTTCCTTGCCATATTTCTAATTCTTTTTGTAACATTTGGTAATGCTAAAGATGCTATTCTCACTATTATGAATGTACCATTTGCCTTAATAGGGGGTATACTTGCACTTCATATTACCGGGATAAACTTTAGCATTAGCGCTGGAATTGGTTTTATTGCATTGTTTGGTGTGTGTATACAAAATGGGGTCATACTCATCAGTGTTTTCAAGAAAAACCTTGAAAACAGAATGTCACTGGATGATTCAATTAGGCAAGGGGTGATTAGCAGGGTACGCCCCGTTGTAATGACCGCCTTGATGGCTATGATTGGTCTTTTACCAGCAGCTATTAGTCATGGCATTGGGAGTGAAACGCAGAAACCATTGGCTATTGTGGTGATTGGCGGTTTGATAACTTCTACCATTCTTACTTTACTGATTTTGCCCGTGATTTATGCGCAGACATACAAGCTAATTCACAGAACTAAAAATAGACATTGATAAAGTAATCTGGAATGCTAAGGAAATTGCTAAAACAGATTTTAATAAAAATTCTACATGTTGATCTTATATAGAAAGATCATTCACTAAATTTTATTGTTTCTCAGGATCAGCTCGTTCTCGCGAGCTGATTTTTAATTGGAGGTTTCTGCACTGTTTGCAATTATTCTTCAGGATTAGCTCGCTAAAGCTCGCTGATCCTGGGGGTGGGGGGCCTCAACAAAGCAGCCGCCGCGCTTTGCGCGGCTTGGTTTTTTTGTGCTCATCCCTCGCTGGAGCAAGCTCCGCTCGGTATGAGCACAAAAAAACCGCTCAACTTTCGTTGAGCGGCTGCTTGTGTTGGTCGGGAAGACAGGATTCGAACCTGCGACCCCCTGGTCCCAAACCGTTTTCATTGAAACCCTTATCCGGTCTAATTAAAGCTAGTATAAACAGATACCTAATAATCCTAATATGGACTATGGTGTTCTTCATGGTGTGTGAATTGGTGTTTAAAATAATACTAAAATATTTAGCAAAGTTCGAGGAAATACGAGTTTGGTTCGGTATATTATTATAGAGGGTCTTCCTCATAAAACCGAATAAATCCCCCCTATGAACACAGAATTTAGACCAATGTATGGTTATGAACCCAGGTACTTAATTAATCCAAAAGGAGAAATCAAAAGAACAGCTAGAACCTTAATTACTTCAAACGGTACACGGACCTCCTTAAAAGAAAAAATGATTGTTACCCGTACAGACAAAAGAAGCGGGTATATTGTAGCTAAGATTACCAAACCAAATGGTGAATCTGGAACTCAGTATGTTCATAGACTAGTTGCTCAAACTTTTCTTCCAAACCCAGAGAACAAACTATATGTTAATCATTTGAATGGAATAAAAACAGATTGTAATCTATCCAATCTGGAATGGGTAACACATTCAGAGAACCAAAAACATGCTATAAGGATGAATCTATGCAAACTTCCTGTAGCTAAAACTGTACCCGTAATTAATATATGCACAGGTCAGAGATTTAACTCTATTATTGATGCTTCTAAAGTATCAGGTTTAAAATATGATCGTTGTAAAAGAATATTATCAGGAAGATTAGTAAATACCACTTGTCTTAGACGAGCTGCGTAAAATTTAGCCAATCCCTAATATTGTCTTTACTACTTCAATATCTGAAGG
>CALRXZ020000124.1:0-11440 GCA_943372255.1 Chitinophaga pinensis | reverse complement strand
TTTAAGTTGGCATAACTCTGCACTTTGTCTATTTCACTAATTCCTGATTGAAAATAGCCTACCACTTTTAATTGAAATCTTTCTCCCTTGCTGGTTGTTACTTGAATGATATCGCCAATGGCAGCCATCATTTTTTCTGCTGCTCCTTTACCCAATACAATACTATTGGGTGTATTCTTTAAATCTATATAATTACCCGAGGTAACATAAGTGCTAAAAAAGAACAACCTATTTTCTTCCTCTACATCAATCCCATTGATTACTCCTGTAAGGTCAATAGAACCTACATTGTAAAATACTTGTGCGGTAATTTTTGGTGCTACGCCAAATACCCTACTGTCTTTTTTCAATGCGTCAATAATTGGAGCGCTATTGTGAATTTGCAAAAGCTCATCCTTTGGCTTGATGGAGCGGACAAAATTGTGGTGATTTTTATAAGCAGGATACAAATCAACAGGCTGTTGTTCACTAGCCTGAATCTCATTGTACAAACGAATATGTGGGGTCCTATTTAAAATGAGCCCATCTAACATATCGTTCAAGCCAGACATAAAACTCAACAGGGTAATAAACATGGTAATTCCAAAAGTAACGCCAATAGCAGCCACTAGGGTCTGCTTCCACCTGGCTAGCAGTAGTGATCTTGAAACGTCTACAATCAGCTTTACATTCATTGCGCTGGTTTTACCAATTCGTCTTTTGCGCTTAGTCCTGAAATCACTTCAATGCTATTGTAATCTTTGAGACCGGTTTTGATGATTTGTTTTTCTCCATTGGCTTTTAGTACGGTGCTATCATTTAGCATATAATTGCGAGGTATCAACAAAACATTGTCCTTGGTGCGCAGCACTATACTTGCCTCAAAACTTATATTGGGATAGAGTTGTGGAGGTTGTTGTTTGAATTCAGCTTCTATTAAAAAGCTTTTACTCCTTTCATTCATAATAGGATTAATCTTTGTTACGCTTGCTTCAAAGACCTGTCCTTTATAACTTTCTAAACTCACCAAAACGGGAAGTCCTTTTTTAATTTGGATAATGTCAAACTCGTCAACTTGCATTTCTAAGATAAAATTTCTTGCATCTCCAATAATTGCTAGTGGGCTTTGGGTTCCTGCAATCTCTCCTTTTACTTTACTCAAACTATAGACAATTCCACTGATCTCACTTCTAATGGTAAAGTCATTTTCTAATTTGGAATTGATCTGTAGTAATTTTTTGGATTGAGCGGAACTAAAGTCTAATTGTTTTTTTAAGTCTTCATATTTTAAAATGGCAGAACTGTATTGGTCTTTAGAACTTTTGTAAGCCAATTCTCTTTGATCCAATTCGTTTTTTGTTCCAATCTGTTCTTTCCATAAAGACGATTGTCTGCTAAACAACAAAGAGTCATTGCGCATTTTATATCGGGCTTGATCTATTAGCAGTTTTGCATCATTGAGTTTACCCTGGTTATTATTAAAGTCAGAGAACTTGGCACTTAATTCAGCATTCTCTTTGTTCAGTTGTTGTGTTTCATTAGAAATGGCAAATAAGGGTTCACCTTTTTTAACCGTATCACCTTCAGAGACATAAACGGTTTCAATAATCCCGTTCACTGTTGAAAATGCTTGGTATTGGTTCTTGCTTTTTATGAGACCAGAAGCATAAATTGACTCCGTAATGGAAGCCAGGGAAGGGCTAATTTTCTCTTCTTTTTTTTTGCAGGCAAATAAAAACAGAGCTAAAAAAACAATCAGGAGGTATCTAGACATATCAATATTTAAAAGCTCCATTTTCATAGAATTACTTAGGAAAACGAAGACTTATAAAGGTACAACTGAATATTTGAACTACTTGAAATTCAGTTGTTTTTGCAATTTTTTGCTCAAGTAATGCTACTTACTCCAACCAATATTCAGGAAGCTGATCTAATCCAACTAAAAGCTCCTAAGACAGTCAGAAAAATATTAAAGAAAGGTTAAAGAATGGTAAATTAAAAAAACATTAAAACAAAATTATTGACTAATTGTAAATGATGGCATGAATAGACATCTACTTAGAAACAAGCCCCTTTTCTTCCTAATGTTGGTATTTTCCATTGGTTTTACAGCCTGTTCGTCCAAGAAGAACGGCTCAGAAGAAGACAAACTCATAGCATTGCCTGTAGTTGCCGTTGTTGAAAAGGACACGGTGCTCCAAACAGAGTATGTGTCTGATATTCAAGCAGTTAAGAATGTAGAAATCAGAGCAAGGGTACAAGGGTTTTTGGAAAAAATCTTTGTGGATGAAGGTAAAGAAGTGAAAAAAGGGCAACCCCTGTTTCAAATCAATGACCTTGAGTTTAGAACAGAACTGGCTAGAGCCAAGGCCAATGTATCAAGTGCACAGGCAGAAGCCAAAGCGGCGGAACTGGAAGTGGATAGAACAAGGATCTTAGTGGAGAAGAATGTGATTTCAAAAACGGAATATGACCTTGCATCTTCCAAACTCAAAGCTGCTAAAGCCAAGATTGATGAAGCCCTTTCTTTTCAACAAACTGCAGAAACAAAACTGTCTTACACTTTTGTACGTGCGCCCTTTGATGGCATTCTAAATAGGATTCCTTTAAAAATTGGAAGTTTGATAGATCCGGGTGCTTTGCTCACCACCATTTCAGACATTCATCAGGTCTATGCTTATTTTAATATTTCAGAGAATGAATACCTCCAATATAGAAAAGCTTTGAATAAGGGGGAGGAAGAAAATAAAGCCATTCATTTAATACTAGCTGATGGAACTTCCTATGCACATCCTGGTAAAATTGAAACCATTGATGGAGAGTTTAATGATAATACCGGCGCCATTTCTTTCAGAGCAAGTTTTCCTAACCCCAATAAATTATTAAAACATGGGGCATCAGGAAAAGTACGCTTAAATACCAAAGTAGAGAATGCCATTATCATTCCACAAAAATCCAGTTTTGAAATTCAGGATAAGAATTTTGTATTTGTGGTGGATGAAAAAAACAGGGTTAAGACAAGGGTATTCACAACAGTTAAGCGCGTAGCACAATTCTATATAGTTGAAGACGGCTTAAAGCCTGGTGAGAAAATTGTTTACGAGGGTTTACAGTCTATCAAAGACGGATCAATCATTATACCTCGTAACCTGAGTATGGATAGTATCATGAAGGCTAGTGCCAACATGAATTAACGTTACCCATTTCTAGATTTCAAATCCAACACATGTTAGCCAACTTTATTAAAAGACCAGTTCTCTCATTGGTCATTTCTATTATCATTACTTTATTGGGTGTATTCGCTTTGTTTACGCTACCCATTACTCAGTTTCCAGATATTGTTCCCCCATCCGTTACAGTAACCGCCAAATACACAGGTGCCAACGCAGAAGTATGCGCAAAAGCCGTAGCCACTCCCTTAGAGCGAGCCATTAATGGTGTGCCGGGTATGACTTATATGTCAAGTGTATCTTCAAACAATGGAATTACACTCATCACCATTTCATTTAAAGTGGGAATGGATCCGGACTTGGCGGCTGTAAACGTACAAAACCGCGTAACCACTGTATTAGATGAATTACCAGAAGAAGTAATCAAGGCAGGGGTAACTACGGAGAAAGATGTGAATAGTATGCTGCTATACTTGAATGTCATGAGCAAGGATTCTGCAGCTGATGAACAGTTCATTTACAATTTCGCAGACATCAATATTTTACAGGAGCTCAAAAGAATTGATGGTGTTGGATTTGCGGAGATCATGGGGCAAAAAGAATATTCCATGAGGGTATGGCTGAAGCCAGATAGAATGCTTACCTACAATGTATCTGCGCAAGAAGTTGTGAATGCCTTGCGTAATCAAAACGTAGAAGCTGCACCAGGAAAAACAGGAGAGAGTTCTGGAAAATCGGAACAATCACTTCAATATATTTTACGCTATACCGGCAAATTCTTTGACCCTGCTCAATACAAAAACATTGTAATCAGGGCAGAGAAAAACGGTTCTATCTTATACTTAAAAGATCTAGCAGATGTAGAACTAGGCGCTATGACTTACAGCATGGTTTCAAAAACAGACGGTAAGCCATCTGCTTCTATCATGTTAAAACAAAGACCAGGTTCTAATGCAAAAGAAGTTATTCAAAAAGTAAAAGCAAGGATGGCGGAATTGAAGGAAACAAGTTTTCCTCCGGGCATGACCTACAATTTTGCCTATGATGTATCTAGATTTTTAGACGCTTCTATTCATGAAGTTGTAAAGACATTATTAGAAGCATTTTTATTGGTATTTGTGATTGTATTTATCTTCTTGCAAGATTTTAGATCCACTTTAATTCCTGCATTGGCCGTACCAGTAGCCTTGGTAGGAACCTTGGCTTTTATGCAAGTGATGGGCTTTTCTATAAACCTGCTTACTTTGTTTGCATTGGTATTGGCCATTGGGATTGTGGTAGATAATGCCATTGTAGTAGTAGAAGCGGTGCACGTAAAAATGGAGGAACAACATTTGAATGCCATGGATGCAACACTTGCAGCCATCAGTGAAATTAGTTCTGCCATTATTGCTATTACCTTGGTTATGTCTGCTGTATTTATTCCAGTAGCATTTTTAACGGGCCCAGCTGGTGTGTTCTACAGACAGTTCTCTTTAACGTTGGCGGTATCCATTGTGATTTCGGGTATCAATGCCCTTACTCTTACGCCAGCACTCTGTGCTTTAATGATCAAACCAAATCATCACCCCAATCAAAAAAACATTTTGGGTAGATTTTTTAGTTGGTTCAATAAAGGGTATAAAGCAACGGAAAACAGGTACCAAGGATTTCTGGGAAAAATAGCTGGTAGAAAGTTTGTTACGCTAGGATTATTGGCCTTCTTTTTTATTGGAACAGTAGGATTGAATAAAATACTGCCTTCTGGATTTATTCCAACAGAAGATCAGGGTATTGTTTATGTAAACGTAACCACTCCAGCAGGTGCTACTGTTGAAAGAACAGAACAGGTATTAATTCAAATTGAAAAAGCACTCAAGTCTAATGCATCAGTAGAAAATATTACCACACTTTCTGGATATAGTTTGATTACAGAAGCTGCAGGTGCATCTTTTGGGATGATCATGATCAACCTGAAGCCTTGGGATCAAAGAAAAGAATCAGTGAAAGAATTGATTCCCATTTTTAAAGAACAGACCAAACAAATTAGGGATGCCACTATTGAATTCATGCCGCCACCAACGGTTCCTGGATTTGGTAATACCAGTGGTTTTGAATTACGCGTGATTGACAAAACTGGTTCGGCCAATTTGCAGAAAACTGCAGAAGTAACCAATACCTTGATCAAAGATTTAAAAGCAGGAGGTGTGATTGGAACAGCCAGTACGGGATTTGATCCCAGCTTTCCGCAGTACATGATTCATATTGATTATGATATGGCTGCCAAGAAAGGGGTTACGGTTGACAATGCCATGAATGACTTGCAAACACTATTAGGTAGTTTTTACGCAACCAACTTTATCCGCTTTGGACAGATGTATAAAGTAATGGTACAAGCTTATCCTGACTATCGCGCAAAGCCAGAAGACATTTTAAAACTCTATGTCAAAAATGATAGGGGCGAAATGGTTTCTTATTCAACATTCATTAGCCTTGAAAGGGTCTATGGGCCAGAACAGCTTACGCGATATAATATGTATACATCCGCCATGGTGAATGGTGATGCTGCACCGGGTTTTAGTAGTGGTGAAGCTATTGCATCGGCCGAGAAAATTGCCAAAGCAAGTTTGCCAAGGGGATTTGGTTATGAATGGTCCGGGATTACCAGAGACCAGATTGCATCTGGCAATCAGGCTGCCATTATTTTCTTGGTTTGTCTTTTGTTTGTGTACCTGATTTTATCTGCACAATATGAAAGTTTTATCATTCCTTTCTCTGTGATTCTTTCTTTACCAACCGGAATATTTGGGGCATTTCTGTCTTTGAAATTATTGGGATTGGAAAACAATATCTATGCCCAGGTAGCATTGGTGATGTTGATTGGTTTATTGGGAAAAAATGCCATTTTGATTGTTGAATTTGCTATGCACAAAAGGGATCAGGGCTTAACCATTTTGGAAGCAGCTATGGAAGGCGCTGTTTCTAGGTTGCGTCCTATTCTCATGACTTCTTTTGCCTTTATTGCTGGTTTGATTCCGCTTTGTATTGCTTCTGGTGCAGGAGCTATGGGTAATAGATCCATTGGAACCGCTTCTGCAGGAGGTATGTTATTTGGTACCGTATTTGGTGTGATCATTATTCCTGGGCTCTATGTGATTTTTGCAAGTCTTGCTGAATTCTTGCAAAAAAATAAAAAGCAACCCCAAGTTCAGTTTGTTGATGAGCCTGAAAATTTCTTAACCAATCCTAACAATCATGTCTAAGCACATAGCTATATATTTAAAATGCATTCTATTCTCATTGGTTCTGGCTGCATGTGGTATGCCCAAGAAGACCAGTACTTTGTCCTTGCCGGAATTGCCCAATCAATATTTGGGAAAAACGGATAGTACCAATATTGGACAAACTGCAAGGACTATATTTTTTCCAGACAAAAATTTACAAGCACTCATAGACACTGCTATTCAAAATAACCCAGACCTGCAAATAGCTTTGCAAAAAATGGCCATGGCTAGGGCCAACCGTTTGTTGGCCAATGGAAGTACTAAGCCAACTGTAGACGCCGTTCTCTCTACAGGCTTTGATAAATTTGGTGATTATACTATGAATGGAGTGGGTAACTATGACATGAATTTATCACCCAATGTAAACAAAGATCAGCAGGTGCCTGTGCGCATGCCAGACCTTTACTTGGGTTTGAAAACTAGTTGGGAAGCTGATATTTGGGGTAAATTATCTGAGAAGAAAAAAGCAGCTTACCTGCGTTACCTGGCTTCTGAAAAAGGAAGACAATGGGCCATAACCCAATTGGTGGCAGAAGTAGCTGCGCTATATTATGAACTACTTTCTCTAGATAAAGAAGAAGAGATCTTAGTTAAAAATATTCAGCTACAAGAGAATGAATTAGAAATTGTAAAAGCACAAAAAGAAGCTGGAAGGGCAACTGAACTAGCGGTACAACAATTCAATGCACAGCTACTTAGTACCAAGAGTAAAAGCTTTGTAGTAAAACAACAAATAGTAGAAACAGAGAATGCATTAAAAGCAATTTCTGGAAAATTTGAATTGGATTTGAAAAGGGGTAGCAAATTAGGAGATTTGAATTTGCCAACTACCATCGCCGCAGGCATACCTGCTAGTCTTTTATTACAGCGCCCCGATATTCAAGAAATGGAATTATTACTCAAAGCAAATGGTGCTGATTTGGAAGCAACACGCAAAGCATTTCTTCCATCCTTGAACATTAATGCCTATATGGCTTTGAATAGTTTTAATCCAAGTTATTGGATTAATCCTGCTTCTTTGGCCTATGGTATGTTGGGCGGATTGGTTACTCCTCTATTGAGTAGGAATCAATTAAAAGCCAACTATGATATGGCTACTGCAGCAGAATTAGAAGCTTTTCAACAATACCGCAAAACCTTGATCAATGCTTATCAAGAAGTATTAACGCCACTCAATGGAATTGCAAACTACAAAGAAGTCTATACCCTAAAACAGGCTGAGACTGAGAGTTTGCAGAAAGCCGCTTCTACAGCAAGAGAATTATATATTACAGGTTATGCTTCTTATCTAGAAGTAGTGTCTGCGCAAAGAGGTGTTTTAGACGCAGAACTAGAATCTGTCATCAATAAGAAAATAACTTTTGTACACTTAATACATTTATACAGGGCATTAGGTGGTGGTTGGCAGTAACTATTTTTTCTTAGGATAGGGTTGATTGCCTTTGGTATAAAACCAGAGAATGCGATTTATTGCTAAGCAATACAAGTAAACTAATCTTGTATTCTACTGTAAATTCAGTAAGTTTTTCTATTTTACAGTATATGCATTTTGAATTTGGTTTTTATAGTAGCATCCTGTTGATCTTTTTTGTACACGGCTTGGTCTATTCCCTGCTTTTGTTGCAAAAGGGAATCCGTAATGAAAATACATCTGACCAATGGCTTTCTGTATTTCTTATACTATGCGTACTCTATATCTGCCCATGGATGTTAGGTTTTGCTGGTTGGTATGATACCCAACCTTTTAGAGATGTAATATTTTATGTGACATTTCAGCACTTGTTTTTTATAGGACCTGTCATTTTCTTTTATGTACAAAGTCTTTTAAACCCCTCCTTTCAATTTAGTAAGAAACATTGGTGGCACTTGATTCCCGGTTGCTTGTACCTAGTATATACTGTATTGATAGTGGTGGTAGACAAACTGATTGTCAAAGACTATTATTTTTTAGCAGAAGGAACTGACAGAGAATTTGATACTTGGTACCAAGTATTAGGATATTTGAGTATGGCCATTTATTTTGGAGCCAGCATTCGCTATTATAATCTATATAAACAGTTAATGGTGCAAGTAGTTAGCTACGCCGATGCTGTTCAGTTTAAATGGGTTCGCAATTTCTTATTTGCCATTCTTAGTATCCTGATTCTAAAATTCACATTATTTATCATTAGCTTATTTATTTCAATAGCATATATTGGCAGTTGGTGGTATTTTCTGGGGTTTAGTATTGCCTTCTATTATATTGCCGTATCGGGCTATGCCAATTCAGTGCGTACCAAAATGCGATTCAGTGCTGACTTGTTTACCAGCAAGCCAGCAGTTCTCTTGCAATATCATACTGTCAACGATGTAATGGTGGAAGAGGTTGAAATGATTGTTATGGATGACCAAGCCGCAGATCAAGATGCGGATGATGCATTTATCAAAGAATGGAAAGACAAGATTCAAGAGATGGTTGTGGCGTTTAAAATGTATGAAGAACCCGAACTTTCCCTGACCGATTTGGCCAAAAAACTAAGGACCAACCCATCTCTTTTGTCTAGGGCCATTAATAAGGGCTTTGGCATGAACTTCAATGATTTTGTCAACTATTACCGAGTTCAAGCAGTAGTAGAAAAATTAAAAGCAGGAGAGCAGCAGACGCAAACCCTTCTTTCAATTGCCTATGATTGCGGCTTTAATAGCAAGGCTACTTTTAATAGGGCATTTAAAAAAGCCATGGGAACAAGCCCCAAAACATGGATGGAACAGCAGGGGTAGCGCTGGCTCCAAGGCCCCTAACTAATTTTAAATCAATCATTTGCAAGATTTGATACCCTAGAGTTTGAGCCATTTAAGATATGAGACCAAGAATGTTTGGCTCAAATCATTATCTGGAGCCCTTCTACTTTTTGCATAAACCATTTTTGTTTCATCAAACCAATCAGATGAAACAAATCAGCTCAGTTTTACAAAATGGCAAAACTCAATTCTGTTTTCCATTGCTCCTATGTTTAGTAGTAATTTTTCTTGTGGCAAGTTCCGTGCGCGCTCAAACTCCCTTGCAAACCATACCTAAAGACAGTACCAAACCTATTAGCAAAAAAGACAGCCTTTCAAAAGAGACAGTGACGGTTCTTCAAGAAGTGCTAGTTAAAAGCAAGAAGTCTTTTGTAGAAATTCAAACCGACAAAACCGTTTTGAATGTACAGTCCAATCTAGTGGCAAGTGGTGGAACTGTTTTTGAAGTACTACAATCAGCACCTGGTGTTAATATCACCAACGAAGAGACCATTAATATGAGCGGCAAAGCTGGCGTGAATGTCTTGATTGATGGAAGACTTACTCAACTAAGTGCAAAGGACTTAGCCAATTGGCTCAAGTCTATGCCGGCTAGTCAGGTAGACAAAGTTGAGTTGATCAGCAACCCATCGGCCAAATATGACGCACAGGGTAATGCGGGTATCATCAATATCAAACTCAAAAAGAATACCCAAAAAGGATTTAATGGTTCAGCCACTGGCGCCTATATTCAAGCAGTTCATTCCAATGCCAATTTTTCTACTGATTTAAATCTTAGAGCAGGCAAATGGAATTTCTTTGCCAATGCAGCCGCAAGAAAATCGCGCCAGAACACAGATGGATCCATTGATAGAAAAGTGAATAGCAATGGCAAGTTGAAAGATTTTATAAATAGAACGGTTGATATTGATTCCTCCAGCAACCTAAACCTGAACCTAGGTGCCGATTATTATGTAAACAAACAAAGCAGTTTTGGATTTCTCATTAAGAACAATGAATACCGAAGTAGTTTGATTACTCCTGGCACCACACTAATTCAGACCAATGGCGTCACAGATTCTTCTTTGCAAACACTCAATGATATTCAACAAGCCAATAGTAGGACCAACTATAATACCAATTATCATTATGAAGACAGCCTAGGAAGGGAATGGAATATTGATGCGGACTATACCAATTATAGAAATAGCAACAATAGTTTGATTAATACCAACCTATTGAATGGTCAACAAATTAAATATGGCAATACAGCCAACCAACAATCAGTGGCAACGGCTATTGAGATTTATAGTTTAAAAGCCGATTATAGCAAGACCTTCAAAGCCAGCAATGCCAAACTAGAAGCGGGCCTCAAGTGGAATAGGAATATGACAAACAATGATTTGCAAGCTGCTATTTTACAATCTGGAACCATGAAAACAGATACAGGAAGAACCAATCAGTTTGATTATACAGAAAATATTTCGGCAGCTTATACAAGCTATAACAAACGCATGGGAAAATGGGAGGCACAAATTGGTTTGCGTGCGGAATATGCACAGATCAAGGGTCAGAGTAATGATTTAAAGGGTAAACAAATCAATTATCCAGACACTAGTTATTTAAACTTATTTCCTACAGCTTTTTTGCGCTATAAACCCAATGACAAACATAGTTTTGGATTCAATTTTGGACGCAGAATCAATAGACCCAGTTACCAAGACCTAAATCCTTTTGAATTTGTGTTTGACAACTACACTAGGTCCAAGGGTAATCCTTATTTGTTACCAGAATTGAGTAGTCAAGTAGAATTGAATTATTCCTATAAGGGGGCACTGAATATTGGATTGGGTTATAGTCATACACAAAATAGTTTTCAAGATATTAGTACCCAAAAAGGAGAAATAACAGAAGCCACTACTTTTAATATTGGTACCGAGAAAAGGTTCTTTTTAAACTTTAGTCTTTACCTACCAGTGACCAAATGGTGGGAATGCTATATCAATCTTTCTCCTAATTATAAACGCTATCAGGGCCAAGTACCAGAAGGGATGATTGACCAATCTGCTTGGGCCATGAATTGGTATGGAAGCAATAGTTTTTCCTTGCCAAAACAATGGAAAATACAAGTAAGTAGCTGGGGTAATATTGCCACCAAAGACGCTATGTCATCTACAGCTTGGTTGGGTTCAGTAGACATGGGTGTTGGTAAATCTTGGAAAGACAAACCATGGTCAATCCGTGTTTCAGTAATTGATATTTTCAATA
>CALRXZ020000123.1:0-12028 GCA_943372255.1 Chitinophaga pinensis | reverse complement strand
TTTATTTTCTACCAATCAGTGGGGCTATTGGTGGAGTCCCGATATGGTTCAATGGAATTTTGTTGCTAGAAAATTTCTAAAACCCTGGCACAAAGTCTATGATGAATTGTGTGCACCAGCTACTTTGGTTTTAGGTGATACGCTACTGGTTATTGGTAGCACGTATTCCAAAAATTTTCCCATTTGGATGAGTACCAATCCGCAAAAAGACGAATGGAAAGAAGCAGTAGATTCATTTCAAGTAGGAGCTTGGGATCCAGCATTTTTCTTAGATGATGACAATAGACTCTATATTTATTTTGGTTCAAGTAATACCTATCCCACTTATGGTCAGGAGTTAAACAGAAAAACTTTGCAACCCATTGGTGAACGAAAAGAATTGCTCCGTCTAAATGATAGTATTCATGGTTGGGAACGTTTTGGAGAACACAATGACAATACTTTTCTAAAGCCTTTTATTGAAGGTTCTTGGATGAATAAATACAAGGGCAAATACTATTTACAATATGGTGCGCCCGGAACAGAATTTAGTGGCTATGGCGATGGTGTTTATGTAGCAGACCATCCTATGGGTCCCTTTACTTATCAGTCTCATAATCCTTTTTCCTTTAAGCCAGGCGGCTTTGTTAATGGGGCGGGTCATGGGGCTACTTACCAAGATCTGTTTCAAGATTGGTGGCATGTTTCTACTTTGGTCATTGCTACAAAGAATAATTTTGAAAGAAGGATTGGGATTTGGCCAGCCGATATTGACAAGGATGGCATTTTGTATACCAATACTGCCTACGGCGATTATCCGCATTTCTTACCCAATAAAAATGCAGATCATAGCAAGAGTCAATTTACTGGATGGATGTTGTTGAACTATAACAAGCCTATTCAAGTTTCTAGCACATTAGGTGCATTTTCCGCCAATTTGGCCAATGACGAAAATATCAAGACTTACTGGAGTGCAGCAACCGGTTCCAAGTCTGAGTGGATCCAAACCGATTTGGGTAAGGTTTCTACCGTGCATGCTGTACAGATTAACTATGCTGATCAAGACGCTACTGTTATGGGCAAACAGTCTGGTCTATACCACCAATACCAGCTGTTGGGAAGCAAGGATGGTAAAACCTGGGAACTGCTAAAAGATAAATCTCAGAACAAAACTGATATTCCACATGAGTATCTTGTATTTGACAAACCTGTTCAAACTAGGTTTTTAAAATTGCTCAATATACATGTGCCTACGGGAAAATTTGCCATTAGTGGTTTACGCGTTTTTGGAAAAGCAGTGGGGGCAGTTCCAGATACGGTGCAACATTTTATTGTTTTGCGTGGAGACAGTGAAAGGAGAAATGCATGGCTAAAATGGCAGGTAAATAAACAAGCAACTGGTTATGTGATTTATACTGGAACAGCACCAGATAAATTGTATAATAGTATGATGGTCTATGGAAACAATGAATACTATTTCTCTGCTATGGAAAAAGACCAGCCTTATTATTTTCAAATAGAAGCATTCAATGAAAATGGGATTGGCAAAAGAACAACAGTTGTGAAAGTGGAATAGTTGTACAGTATTAAATCTGATTCTCTACTATAAATTTCATGAGTGCACCTGGAGAATTCAGCTTTAATTTCTGCATGATATTTTTGCGATGTGTTTCAACTGTGTACACACTCAAATGCAGTGTTTGTGCCATTTCCTGATTAGTTTGCCCTTGTTTAATGTGTTGAATTATCTCGCGCTCGCGTTTGGTCAAATTGAATTGTTGTATAAAACTGTCATTGAAATCACTGGTTTCAATGTCTCCATGATTTGGCGTAGAAAAATTAGCACCAGTATAAACCATGCGAATTGTTTGAATCAATTCTTCTTTTTGACTACTCTTTAATAAATATCCATTGGCTCCTTTTGCTTTTGCTTCTTTGATTATAGCGTCATCAAAATATCCAGAGAGCATCACAATTTTAATATTGGGATAAGATTGTTTAATATACTTGATGGTTTCAAGACCATTCATCTTGGGCATATTAATATCCAACAAGATTAAATCTGGTTTGCAAACTGGTAGCATGTCTAATACTTCTCTACCGTTATTGGCAATACCACACAAATCAAAATCTACTTCTCTTTTGAGCATGAGGGTGAGTCCTTCAATAAATAAAGGATGATCATCCGCGAGCATTATTTTGATAATTGTATTTTCTTCGGTTCCCATGGTAAAGCAATACTGCGATTTAGGACTTAATAAATATACAAAGAACTTGGTATATAGTGAAAATAACTATATAAACTAATGGTATTGAATGATTTTCTGCCTATTTTATTTCATTTTAAAGCATAATGAAAACATAAAATCTGCTTGTTTTCAAATAAATACAAACACGCTGGTATTTCCCACAGTATATCGTTAGTCTAGTTTTGGTTTATCAAAGAATTAAAAGTCACCGAATAAGAAAAATTTTTAAGTCCTGTGTAGGATATCCCCTACAGAAACTCTGTAGCTACACTTACAATGCCGGTCTAATCCCAACCGGACCTTTGTAAAAGACTTAGAAGCCTTGTTTATGGAGCTAGCAATTCCAACCCTTAACCGCCGAACATGAAAACTTTTTTACTCAGCCTTGCTGCTATTATCTCTATTTTCTTATGCGTCAACTCGGGTTCTGCCCAGTATCAGGCCATAGGAACATTTAATAGTTATGGTAGACCTAATTACCTCCTAAATACTCCCGACGTAATAAGCGTTGCTACTAAGAACGATATTTCTGCATCTCTTCCTGAGAGCCGTAGTATTCCTATTTACAATCCTAGATTAATTGCTGCTGGCAGACCAGAAACCATTTCTTTAACGGCAGCCTCTGATGTATGGATTAGTTTTATTGATGAAGGTGCTGGATACCAGAATATTTTGGGTTACTATACTTTCCCTACCAATGCTGCTTTGGTTACAGCTCCAACTCCCTCACAAGTTCGTGTGATTTTCCCCAATGCCAGCAAAACTGGATTTGGTGGTCAATTAAACGCGGGTGACAAAGTATACCTTGGTAATTTTCCGGCAAATACCAGCATTGGTTTTGTCTTATTGGCACATGGCTGGGATGAATCTAATAGTACCATCACAGAAGGTAAATGGCGTATTTATTCAGATAGCCGATTCAATCCAGAATCAGATGCCAATTTGCGCAGACATACCGTTATGTTAAACGATACATCTAGCAATCGCTTGTTAATTGGTGTGGAAGATGTTAGAAGAGATGGTTATGATAGTGATGAAGACTTTAATGACTTATTGTTTTTTGCTACCGTTAGTAATCCAACTGCCATTAAAAATTTAGATAGTATTCCAATTCTCACCAAAGACGGATCCATTTCTTTTTCTGGTAATACAGGTGGATTAGAAAGTAAGAGCTTGGGTGATGCAGTTGCAAAAAGAATGTTTAGCCATGCAGTAACCAGTACCCAAGGTCCACTGGATTATGACAAATTACCCAAACTACAACAAACCTCTATTAGAAATGCAGCAATGGGTGTAAATGCCAATAGCAGTCTGTTATTGAGCGATATTATGCCTACCAAGATGTTGGATAGTGGTTATACGGCATATGTGAGTACTGCTACAGATATTACTAGCATTACCAATGCAGTTGAAGTGCGTTCAATAGACTTTACCCTTAATAAGGAATGCAGGGCAGTAGCATTTGCTACCAAGACCATTGCTGTCATGTATGATCACACCAAACCTGTTTGTGATCGCTTAAAAGGTGCAGAATTATTAGGCATGGATAATTTCCAAATCAATAACCTGAATTTTGTACGCTATACCTTAAAACAACCAAAGGGTAATATTGAATACGCTATTAGTTTTACTATTGGTAAGAAAAAAGGTAGAGATAGTTTCTCTTTCCAGTCTCAATGGTTAAACCAAAATTACCAGGCAGAAGATACTTTGTATAATTACCAAGTTTGGGGTGCTGCTCCTTACTATTGCATAGATATGACCTTAGAAATCCTTTCTAGATTAAAGGGCATCATGCCAATAAATACTTTAAAAGCTACTGAAGCCTTGCCAAAAACCTTTATTGTATCTGGTAAAAGAGAAGGATCCAATTTGCAACTAGCGTTGAATAATAACAATGGTGCAGGAAGCGGCTATGTGCAGATAGAAGAAAAAGCCAATGAGAATAGTACCGTAACTACCAAGAGAAATGTGCCTGTTAGCTTTAGTGCAAATGGTAAGTCTCTATTAAATATTCCCGTAAGCGATGCATATGAAGCTACTTTGAGTTTGTATTTAAACAATCAGTTACAAGACGTGGTATTTATGGCCGATGGTAGCTGGAATGTAGACTTCAATAAATCAAACACGGTGCTAAAACAGTTTACTGTAAGCAACGATGCTGCAACAGCAACTGTAAAACCAACAGAAGTTCCCTTATTTAGAAATGTACAGATGAGTGCTACCAGCAGCGATTTTGTTTCTATATACAAATTGCTCAAAGGCGGAGGAGCAGAACTTGATTTAACTGGTTACAAAACATTGAATTTTAAAGCGGCAGCAACTGGAGCTAACTTACGTATCACATTGGTAAAAAATAGTATCAGTAATTGGAATCAGCAGTATACTTATTACCTACCCATGACTGAAGCGGGTAAAGAGTATAGCATTAAATTGGCTGATTTTAAATCTAGTGCTAATCAATCCATGTTCAATCCAAATGATCTTACTACTGCAGTATTTGCCTTTGAAGTAGGTACCGGAAAGTCTACCAATATCTCTGTTGATTTGAGTAAGGTAGTCTTTAGTAAAGATCAAGCGGTAATAGCTGCTGCTACCATTGAAACCAAGGATGTACAATTGTATCCTAACCCTTCAAAGGGTAGATTCAATGCCAGTTTCAAAACAGACAAAGCCATGTCTGTAACAATTAAAATGTTTGACGCTGCTACAGGAAGACCCATGTATAGCAAACAAGTTCAAACAGTAAAAGGAGATAATACGGTTCCGGTTGAGATCAACCAGACTATTAATACCAATGCATATATCCTAAGTATTGAAGGGGAGGGTGTTAAATACCTACCTAAGAAAATGCTTGTGCAGCAATAAGAATTTTTTTGGTTAAGGGTTGAGTAGTGGGGCGGGATCCTTACTACTCTTTTTTTTCTTTAATAGCGTAGAAGAATTTTAGCATATATTTTAAATGCCTGTTTTATAGAAATTTTATTGATGTGCAATCTCAATGCTCCATTAGCTTGAATCAATGCAATTTTTGGTTGGCGATAATCATGATAAATCTTATCTGCAAATTTTGCGTAATACTCTGAGAAATTTTTTCTAGCCATATTACTTAACTTCTTTCTTTTCTCTATTGGAAAATGTTTCAAGTTAATGTTGATCACTTTTTCAATATCCCTAATATTCTGACCAGTGCTCATGCTATTATAAGAAATATTAAAAGGATGCACCCTATATTTGGCCAATACTTCAGGAAGATAAGCAACGGGATAATTAGCGGCAATCCTGACCCACATTTCCCAGTCCTCGCCATAATGAACGGCATAGAATCCACCCAATGCCTCATAAGTACTTCTTCTAACGGTTACTGCAGGTACTTGCAATAATTGATTTTTCCCAATTCTTTCTAACCAATTTTCTAAGATTCCTCTTTTGTTGTCAATGGGATGATTGTTCCAGATTTTGTTACTGTCCTTGTCAATGTATTGGTATTCCGTTATGGCTGCACCGGCTTCTGGGTAATCGTCTAATAATTGACCAACCTTTCTATAATAGCCGTCAACCATAAAATCGTCTCCATGTAATAAATGAATTAGGTGTCCTTTTGAACGATTCAAGGCTGTTTCAAAATTGCGTAAACTACCTTGGTTTTCAGGTTGTCTAAAATACCCAATTCTACCTTTTCCAACCCTTTTTACCAGTGCTTCTACATCGCCATCAGTACTTGCGTCATCAATCACTTCAATTTGCATCTGTTCTTCGCCTGGATCCTGTGTCAAAACAGAAAGCAGATTTTGCTCCAAACAATCATAACAATTATAAACAGGAATCATCACAGACCATTTGGGTCTTTCCATCTGGGCAGGTAGGACTGCAATAACAGGAGGCGTGGAAGGTGTTCTTTGAATGGGATTATCCAAACTATTAGGGGTTGTTTTGATAATGGATTTTCCAATTTGCCAGACCGCTTGCTAAGGCAGCTTTTTCAGCCTCATTGCGGGTCTGACCCAATTGCTGTTCAAGCACTAAAATAGCAGCTTTTAGCATTCTTTCCTGATTGCCAGACATGTTTTTTTTATGAATCCGGTAAACGGCAATAAACTCTCGGTGCGAAAAAACAGGTAATAGCCTAGCAATCTTAAGATTTATTTCATAGTCTTCACAGGCTTCTAGGGTAGGATTGAATTGAAAATAGGAGAAGAGATCTTTTCTATACATGACAGTAGCTTCCATAGCTATATAATTTCCCTGTAATAAGGATAAGTAATTGTCTTCAAACTTATAAGGCGCTTCTGGATGTTGTATATAATTGCCAGCATCATCAATGCGCAAATGCGCCCCAGAAACAAAAGCAGAAAGGGGAAAAGCTTCAAATTGTCTAAGGTTTTGGGCCAAAGCATCTGCTAATAAATAATCGTCAGCATCCAAGAAAACTAAGAATTGCCCTTTTGCAACCCCTATTCCAATATTCCTTGCCCAAGATAATCCCACCCTATTGGTTCTATATGATTTGACCAATGGATATTGTGCAAGAATTGCCTGTGTCTGGTCTGTGGAACCATCGTCTACTACAATAATTTCTATGGCAGTATGGGTTTGTTGCAAAACAGAATCGATAGCTTGTTTTAAGTAATGGCCATAATTGTAGGCAGTAATTATAACCGATACCAAACTGTTTGGCTGAATATCCACGGGTTCATATAAACTTTTTGGAAGCTGTAATTGGGTGATTCTTTTTTGTTTTTTAACCTGTTGGTAATAACGCCAACCAGAAATGCAACCTTTAATCTCTGTGAAGATGCTTCCAAAATTTTCTTTTGGGCCATGCTTGATTCTTTCTTTGAATCTTCCCCAATAATATGCAGGGAGGGATTGATAGAGTCTTTTTAAATTACCCTCATGACCAAATTGTTCGTGCTGAATCAAAAGGCTGCAAGTATTTCCGCGCATATAATGGAAGAGCTGGTTAATTAAAGCGTCCTTCTCTTTTCTATGCTCATGATAAGCTACTGCCATAGGTTGATAAACACAGTTCCAACCACATGCCAAAATGCGATACCAAATTTCAGAATCTCCGCTACAACCCGCAGCACCCACGTCTAAACGCTCATCAAAATAGCCCGCTATTGCAAAAGCGGCTTTTCTAAATGCCATATTTGCTCCGGCCCCAATATCCCAAACTGGAACGCCAAATGGTAACATTAGATTAAAATAGGCGGTATCAAAAACCTTTTTTTGATACCCTCTGTTAAAGCCCCAATAACGTTCAAAGATATACTGGGTTTGAGTTTCCAAAGATTGTGGTATAACCAATCCGGTAACAGCCATTGTCATAGGATCATCAAAAGCATTGCGTATAGCGTCTACCCAATCAATTGCAACTAAAACATCATCATCTGTATAGGCAATGATATTTTTACTGGCTAATCTTGCTCCTGTGTTTCTTGCAAAGTCTAATCCCTTTTTTGGTTCTAATACATATTTCACTTTTGGATATTGCAGTAATAATGTAGCAGTATCATTTTTGTCAGGAGCATTATCTACTACAATTATCTCATCCGTTTCTTGAATATTTATTAATAATTGGTCTAAACATTTTTTTAGTTCATGAGTTCTATTTCTGGTGCAGATGACCACAGAAACTTGTTCTTTCTGACCAACAGTATTAATGGGCAACAAATATTTTGCAGCTTCAATTAGCGTTTCAAAATTTGAAATTTTAGCTAGATCCCAATCCTGTGCCTTTGCGCAAGCGTACAAAACATGCTGTTGAAAGGCTTCTTGAGTAAGGGTTTGGTCAAACCAAATATGTGCAATGGGTCTTTCTTTATACCAGAAAAAACACAGAGATCTTGCAGAGAACAAAGGCCAATGGTCCAATTGATCCAACCTAATATGGTTTACCTGATAAGGGGAATAGTTCCTCATGGCATATTAAAACTAACCTGTGATAATTCAACTGGAAAATCTGGTCTAACCGCACCGTCCCATTTGCCATAAGGTCTTTTTGCGTTGCGATAGTCTATAACGTCAAATGCAACACTGGCTGCGAATTCATATATGGTTTCATGTTCCCTATTGAGAAAACTCATGGACACATAATAGTAACCATTGTTTAAGAAAGTTCCTGGAATTCTACACTTACCATCTACCAAACCCTTCTCTACTTCCAATACTTCTGAACATAATTCAAAAATGCATTCACCTGTTAATTGGTAAAAACCAATTAATACCTGAATGTTTTCAGTATTCTGCCCCATGAACCAAAAACTAAATTCAAAATCTAAGGGTGTTCTGGTGTCTATATAAGAGATCTGGGTATTGAATTTGGGGTTAAGTGCCACTTGATTTATGCGAATCCAGTCATTGCCTGGAGCAACTTCTGGACTTGGATAATACTGTGAAAGTGTTTCAACTTTTTCACGAGTCAAGTATTTGTTAATCACTGAATCAGCAGAACCCTCTGCTATCAATCTCCCTTTTTCTAACCAAATGGCTTGTTTACATAGATTGCGTAAGGCCAGCATATTATGACTAACAAAGATTACTGTTTTTCCTGTTTCTGTGGTAAGGGACTTCATTTTTTTGAGACATTTGCGTTGAAAGTCAACATCGCCAACGGCTAAAACCTCATCAATAATTAAAATATCTGTTTGTAAATGTGCTGCTACAGAAAATGCCAGACGCACATACATACCACTGGAATACCTTTTAACAGGAGTATCTATAAAGCGTTCAATGCCAGCAAAATCAACTATCTCGTCAAACTTGTCCAAGACTTCTTTTTTCTTCATGCCCAAAATCTGCCCATTCAGCAATACATTTTCTCTACCACTTAGCTCCGGATGAAATCCAGTTCCCACTTCTAATAAACTAGCAATTCTGCCCCTTCCATGAATGGTTCCACTTGTAGGAACGCTAATACGACTTATGATTTTTAATAAGGTTGATTTACCAGAACCATTATTGCCAATAATGCCAAAACTATCTCCTTCATGAATCTTAAAGTCTATATTACGAAGCGCCCAGATGTAATCTTTATTTTGCTCATCATTAACTTCTGGATCTAATACATCTTTTTTGAGCAAGATCTGTTGTTTCCACCAAGCTTGTAAGTCTTTTTTCAAAGCCCCACTGCCCATTACCCCCAATTGGTATTTTTTTGAAATCTGATCAATATGTAAGATTGGTTTTCCCATATTAGATAGTATCCATCACTTTTATTTCACGGAATTTAAATAGGGTTAGACCAATAAAAAAAACAACCATAGAACTGGCTACACCAGTGAAAATGTAAAAATTATCAATGGATCCGCCATGTAAAAATCCCAATCGGAATGTTTCTATAACAGGCGTTAAAGGATTACACCAAAACAACACTTTGTATTTTTCTGGTACTATTGATGCCGGATATACCACGGGTGTTACAAACATGAATAAACGCAGCATAAAATTCATCAATTGTTCTAAGTCTCTGTATTTGGCCATAAAAACAGCTACTATCATTCCTAAGCCCATTCCAAATAATGCGGTAAAAAATAGCATCAGAGGTACTAACCAAATATAACTGGAAGGATGTACTGCGTCATTAAATATCCAGTAGTTTACATAAATGATCAAGAAGAGTATGAACTGAATACCCGTACGCACCGAGTGGGTAATGACCATACTTAATGGAATAATTAATCTTGGAAAATAGACTTTGTTGAAAATATGCGCATTGTGTAAAAAGGAATACATGGTACTGGTAAGACAATCTGAAAAATAGCCCCAGAGCAAGGCCCCAGACATATAAAACAGTAAGGGAGGGGCCCCATCAGTTGACACTTTTACAATCTTACTAAAAACCAAAAAATAGAATAGAGTGGTGAGCAATGGTTGTAAGACCAACCAAAATACCCCCATGATGGTTTGTTGATATCCGGCAGTGAGTTCTTTTCTGACAAAGGATTGAAGCAAACCGCGGCACCCCCAAAGCTCCACCAAACCATATTGGAACCATTTTTTTTCTGCTTGCAATTCCCATTCCCATTCTTTAGCCATATAGGAGCATTATATTACAAATTAATGCATTATTGTTCAGTCTTTTTCAGGACTTCCAAAAAATGCGGTTCTTAGTTGCTAGTGCCGCCAATAAGGCCGTTGGAAGCGTAATCAGCAATCCGTGTAAGATTCCTTGAAAAGCGGTTTGTTCAAGACCATCATACCAAGAACCTAATCCACAAAGGTCAATCAAGGGTAAAAGAAAAATACCTGGTAGGGCATAAGCCAGCAAAGGATTTTGGCCAACTGGTGCCAAAACTTTAGTAAGTAAGTTAAATTGTTCAAATGCAAATAATAGAAAGAATGCCATACCCCCAGTTACAAAAAAATAACTTAGCGTAGCATCGTCTTTTTTAATGCCACCTTCAAATGCTTCAAAAAACAAACCGCAAATGAGTAAGTAACAGGCAGTCAAAATCAAGCGTTGGTCTAATTTATTTTGTTTGTTGTACCTGCTTTGCCAAACAACTATGATTACCATTACAGCTAGGCTGATAAAAAGATTCATCATCAACCATCTATTATAAAGGGCAATGATATTCCAGACTACTAAGCTTACACAAAGCCAGGCCAGACCTATTTTTGAAATGGATCTTTCATCACCATGATTCCAATCCGATTTTTTTAGCAGCCATTCACCTGCATAGATACCAGGAATAACTAGAAACAGGTATTTTAGAAAATTGAATTCTATGAGCCAGTCTGCAAAATAGGGTTCATAAATATATTGGTTCCAGCTCTCGTCTAGAAATCTGCCAGTGATCAAACCAAAAATGGGTACCAATAGCAATAAGCGATACACATGATGCTCACGTGTATAGTGATAGAGCGCAGCCCCAATCAGTCCCATATTGGCCAGCACAAGAATAATAATATCGGATCTATGCAATTCAAAATGCCCCTTATTGTCAAAGGGAGCAAATAGCATTAAAAGAAAAGCAAGTCCCAGACCTATCCACTGATACAGGACTTTCTTGGTTCCCATAATTAAGAACAAACACAGAAAACCGGTCAAGGCAATCAGGTAAGGAACAAGTGAGTCTAATTGAGAAAAATTATTGTATTTGCTGTGTTCAAAAAAGATGGCAAAAAAGACCAATAAAGCGTATCGTTTCAACTGCTTTTTCCAATCTATTCCTTTTTGCATAGAAATGGGAATGGCCGCTCCCATAGCAAAAAGAAATAAGGGAAAAACCAAGTCTACCCAAGTAATGCCAGGTAAATTTTCTACCCATTCATGTTTGGGTGGTGGTGATTGCGCGTGATACATAAAAGCAGGCAGCACTCCGCCATAAGCAATGGACCCGCTAAATACCATGGTCACAATAGCATAACCTCTAATAGCATCTAAGGCTTTATTCCTACTATCCATTTACCTTGGTGATTTATAGAAATTGAAAATAACGCACAATACTTGTCTAACCAATCGGCTACTGCTTTTCTTGTCATTGGATCATGGGAAGCCATACTAGTTGGAGCGGCAGGAATATTTTTCAATTGTTTAGCTAGGTCTTGTTGAATAGCTTTTAATAAGGTTTCATCCACATATTGTTGTTGGATAATCGGCAGTTGAATGCCAGGCAAAAATGCAGAAAGGTCCTCTAGCAAGGCTTTTGCCGAACATAGACTATCGGGCAGAAAATAAGTTTTATTGGCCCATCCTTCATTTTTGCCCAACCCTTTTAAAACACCGGTTGCGCCAATTCTTTGAATGGCAGCAAAAGCAGGATCAGCAACCGCAACATCCATATAAGGCATCA
>CALRXZ020000122.1:0-12283 GCA_943372255.1 Chitinophaga pinensis | reverse complement strand
AAGACCTACCATATGACGTGGTAAAGTACCACCACGATTAGTCAAACCAGCATCACGCAAAGGATAACCAGATGCACTGTTTACCAAGCGGCGTCCAGAACCATCTGCAGCATATACATAACCATCGGTTTTCAACATGGGAAAACGTTGATTCTTGATGATATTAGTACTAGCATAAGAGAAACCACCCAATGAGAATTGGTCAACACCTGGATACAGGTCAACCACTTTGTTATCGTTATAGGTATAACGCAAACTCGCATCCCATTTCAATGCTTTCTTTCTCAAGATCTGCACTTTCAAGTCAGCCTCATAACCCCAGTTTTTAGATTCACCCACGTTGATCAACAAGTTAGAGAAACCAGTTGTGTTTGGAACCTTAACTGTGATTACTTGACCCTTAGAAGTTTGGGTATAGGCAGTAACGTCTAAGTTTACGCGGTTGTTGAACAATTGGAATTCACCACCCACTTCATAAGAAGTTACAAACTCAGGTTTCAGATTAGCATCAGGCAATACGTTACCTACAGTTAAACCTACTATATTACCATAAGGGAAACCACCACCATTGGGGTAAGTCAAATCAAGACCATACAAAGGCAAGTTATCATTACCATTTTTGTTGGCATTGACACGCAACTTAGCATAGTTCAAAGTATTGCTCTTCAAAGAAGGAATGGCGTCTGTTGCAATAAAAGACAAGGCCAAACCAAAGTAAGGATAAGACCAAGTATTGGTAGGTCTGTCTGGTTTATAGAACCTAGAAGTTGCATCATAACGGAAAGTACCATTCAAGATCAACCAGTCTTTGTAACCGGTAGAAAGATCCGCATAGTAACCGTATTTGCGCTCCATGGTATTTGATTCACCACCAGTTAATTCCCCTTGTCTGTTAGACACGTTATAAACGTCAGGTACTACTACAGAGCTAGATCCAATACTAATATTCTTTGTCTTACGCTGATAAATACTAAATCCAAGAATCATTTTATTAGAGAACTGACCAATATCTTTTTTAAACTGTAATTGGAACTCATTGTTCAATACATTCTCAGTATTAGAATAATCAGTTACACTACCCAAGATATCAGAACCTGCTCTGTCAATACCATTGTAGTCATTGGCATAATCCCAAGGAGCTGGAACATATGCTTTGGTTTTAGCCCAATCAGAATACAAGAATTTACCTGTTCTGTTTTTACCAGTTCTAACGTTATTCATCACACCCAAACGGTTGTAGATGGTCAAGAAGTTAGCTGCTTTATAAGTAATGTCAAAATTACCTTGGATGTTCGCGTCTAAATATTTTTGACGATTGTTATCCTTGTTAAAGTTAGGAGCCTGAATATAGTCATTGTAATATCCATTAGGGTTAGCCAATGGATTGGTTTGCCAGTCACGCAATTCGTTAACAGGAATATTGGCTGCTGTATTGATCAAATCACTGTAGAAATCTGCAGAAGTTCTGTCATAACCAGCTTGTGTATAAGAAGCATTAAAACCTACCAATAATTTACCATATTCTTTGGTTGCAGATAAACGTACACCAGTACGATCACTTTTATCCAAAGGTACAATACCATTGATGCGGTTATTTTCAACACTCATATAGAATGAGCTAGACTCATCTCCACCTTGGAAACTAACTTGGTTATTGGTAGAAACACCAATATCAAATGATTTTCTACGTGCGTTAGCAACAGGAGAATAAGGGATGATCCATTTTGTACCATCTTCTAAAACCCTTCCTTGGATCCTGTCTTTACCATCAAATGCATCACCATATTGTTGGTTTTCAAACGGACGCCAGTTGTCTTTCATACGCTCTAGGTAATCAGTTTTGTAACCAGCACCTCCAAAAGAAGTAGCATAGTGTGAACCACTACCATATTTGTCTTGGAACTGAGGCAAGAAACTAATTTGATCAAAGTTGGTTGAGTTGCTATAAGAGACTTTCAACTTTCCTTTTTGACCTTTTTTAGTAGTAATAACAATGGCACCGTTGATACCAGCAGAACCATATAGGGTTGCAGCTTGTCCACCTTTTAAGATAGAAACGTTGTCAATATCATTAGGGTTAATCAAAGCCAAAACAGTAGAAGTGGTTTGCATACCATCTAATACTACCAATGCTTCGTTATTACCAGTTAAAGAGCGGTAACCACGCAATACAATTTTAACGGCTGGGTCAACACTGTTATTTACGTTGTAAATAGCTAGACCAGATACTTTACCAGAAAGTGCCTGAGCCAACTGAGGAGATTTACCTACGTTAATTTCTTCATTAGAAACCTTAGCATAGGAATAACCAATTTCTCTTTGTTTTTTGCGGATACCTTGAGCGGTAACAACCACATTTTCAAGTTCGTCTACTTTTTTCTGAAGAGAAATAGAACCATTTTTAGATACTTTAGATTCAGTATCTGTAAAACCGGTAGCGCTAAAAATCAAAACTGCATTATCAGCAGCATTAATCTTGTACACACCTTTTTCGTCAGCAACGGCCACCTGTGTGCCGCCTTTAACTTTTACCGTTGCATAAGGGATTGGATTACCCTTATCATCTTTCACTGTTCCCGTGTGTGGGGAGACCTGGGCAACTGCTACCATGCTGAAGCATAGCATCATTACCAGGAACGATTGAAGCGTTTTTCTCATTTAGTTTAGTTTTAAAGTGCCCGCGAATATAAAAAAATTAACTCAAATTTGTTAAAGAAAAGCCAATGAAATGTTAAGTAAGTACAATAAAAAAGACCGAAATTGGTTGCTTATTTAAGCTTAATTATATATAATTGATTGCATTTCAATAGATTAAACAATTTACAGATTGTTTAATCTATTTTGTTAAATTTTGTTAAAATAGTTAATAAAGATGAGAATCCGTTCACCGCTGGAGGCAAATCATATTAATAATAAAAAATATGTTATTTTATTCCTACTAATTTTATAGACTTTTATGTAAACACCCAAATAAGTCTATAAAAGGCATAGATAGTTACCCTAACAATTAATGAAAATCATATACATATAAATTTTATTAAATAAATAGTTGACAAAAACTAAAAATCCAGAATTTCAGGGCTTTCAGATATTTTTGCAGCATGTTAGTATTAGACGGCAAACTGGTATCGGCTTCTGTAAAAGAAAGCCTTAAGGCTGAAACTGCAGCTTTATTAGAAAAAGGACATCGCGCACCGCATTTGGCCGCCATCTTGGTGGGAACCAATGGTGCCAGTGAAACCTATGTAGCTTCTAAAGTAAAAAACTGTGAAGACATTGGATTTGTCTCCAGTTTGGTTCGTTTAGACGAAAATGTAGACGAAGCTACCCTACTTTCAACCATTGCCCAGCTCAATGCAGACAATGGAGTAGATGGCATTTTGGTACAATTGCCATTGCCCAAACAAATCAATGAACACAAAGTAATTGAAGCCATTGATCCAAGCAAAGACGTGGATGGGTTTCATCCATCAAGTGCTGGAAAACTGATGCAGGGTTTACCGAGTTTTATTCCTGCAACTCCTTATGGTATCATGTTGATGCTGGAGTTCTTCAATCTTCCAACCAAGGGCAAACACGCAGTAGTCATTGGCAGAAGTAATATAGTTGGCAGACCCATGAGTATCTTGCTCAGTAGCAATATTCCCGGTGGTAATTGTACCGTAACGGTTTGTCATTCACACACACCTAATTTAAAAGAAATTTGCCTGCAGGCCGATATACTAGTAGCAGCATTGGGCCGTCCAGAATTTGTGAAAGCAGATATGGTAAAACCTGGGGCAGTAGTAATTGACGTAGGTATTACTCGCGTAGATGACCCTACTGCCAAAAAAGGATTTAGAATCAAGGGCGATGTGGCTTACGCCGAAGTAGCTCCATTAACATCTGCTATCACGCCAGTACCTGGCGGTGTTGGTCTGATGACCATTGCTGGACTACTCAAGAATACTTTACAAGCATATAAAACCAATAACGGCATCGCTTAAGCAAATACCCATGCAAACAACTACCACATCATTACCCGTGATGGAAGCTTTTTACACCCTACAGGGCGAGGGCTATCATCAAGGAAGGGCCGCTTATTTTATCCGTTTAGGCGGATGCGATGTGGGCTGTGTATGGTGCGATGTAAAAGATAGTTGGGACGCAGAAAAGCATCCAAAACTATCCATTGAATCAATTGTTGCAGAAGCTTGTAAATACCCTGGAAGATTGGCCGTGATTACTGGTGGCGAACCCTTATTGCACAATTTGGATGAACTAACAAAAGCCTTACAGGACGCTGGTTTTGAAACCAATATTGAAACATCGGGCTCCTCTGTCATGAGTGGTCAATGGAACTGGATCTGTTTGTCTCCCAAAAAATTCAAAGCCCCTGTTCCAGCTAATCTGCCGCTGGCGCATGAACTAAAAGTGGTGGTCTTTAATAAGCACGATTTTGAATGGGCAGAATTACACGCAGCACAGGTAAGTGCTACCTGCAAATTATACCTGCAACCAGAGTGGGATAAAGCCGCTGAAATTACACCTCTGATTGTAGACTATATTAAAGCCCATCCCCAATGGGAATTGAGTTTACAAACCCATAAGTACATTAACGTTCCTTAATCTTCATCCCAATTTTAACAAACAGCTTTGTTGAATTTGGCGGAACTTTCACGCATTATTGTTGAACCATGCAGAAAATTTCAGCCCTTGCTTTTTTAGTATTGGTAGGTCTATGGGCCAGTGCCCAATCTTATAATCCTGATAAGATTAAACCCAAGGCATTGGATCAGTATGACCAAGCGGTGGAATATTTAAAAGCGGGTGAAATCAGAGAAGCTATTCCAGTACTTCAAAACTGTCTTTTGATAGACAGTAATTATGTAGACGCTTATTTGTCTTTGGCCGCGGCTTATGGACAATTAAAACAATATGCTGCAAGTATCAAACTCTATGAGAAAGCGCGTTCCAAAGACAGTCTTTATTTTAAAGTATACCAACTACCCTATAGCATTAATTTAGCTGGTGCCGGACGTTTTCAAGACGCGCTTACACAAGTTGAAGATTTTATACTATTACCCAACTTGGGTGATAGAAGTAAGAAAGCAGCGCAGTACCGCAAACGCTGTTATAGCTTTGCGTTGGACTATGCTAGCAAACATCCGGATCAAGACAAATACCAATTTCTACCCATCAATTTAGGAGACAATGTAAACTCTCCTTTTGCAGAATATTATCCCAATGTTACCGTAACGGATAGCTTACTCATTTATACTAGAGCAGGTGATCACCAGCGAGAAGATTTTATGGAAAGCAAATTTGATGGACGCCGATTTGGTATGTCTGAACCCATTAAAGGAGACATTAACATAGAGCCCAAAAAGGGCGCCATTACTGCCTCTCAGGATGGAGAATGGATTTTATTTGCTGGTCAATTCTCTGGACAGGGCTTTGGTAATTATGATATTTACAAATCAGTGTATACCCCAACGGGTTGGAGCGAACCAGAGAATTTGGGCAGAAATATCAACACAGAATTTTGGGAAAGCTCTCCCAGTTTGAGTCCGGATAATCGGGTATTGTTTTTTAGCAGTAATAGACCAGGTGGATACGGAGGCAAGGACCTATATATTAGCTATCGCGGCAGCGACGGTAAATGGTCACCTGCCCAAAACCTAGGCCCAGACATTAATACAGCCGGTGATGAATTAGCACCTTTTATTCATCCTGATAATCAAACCGTGTACTATACTTCTGATGGACTAACCGGATACGGCGGTTCTGATTTGTATTTGTTGCGCAAAAATGCTGCTGGTGAATGGGGCAAACCAGAGAACCTGGGTTATCCCATTAATACTATTGAAAACGAAGGCAGTTTGGCCGTATCGGCCGATGGTCTAAAAGCATATTATGCTTCCGACAGGTCTGATAGCCGCGGTGATTTAGACCTCTATCAATTTGATATGCGTCCAGATATTAGACCCTTTAGAACCCTTTATGTAAAGGGCGTTGTAACGGATCAAAAAAATGGAAAAGGAATTCCATCAACAGTTGAATTAACTGACAATGAAAGCAATCTGGCCTTGATGAAAATTCAAACTGATGAAAAGGGCGAATACCTGATTACATTGCCACTGGGTAAGGATTATACTTTTACGGTGAATAGAAAGGGCTATCTGTTCTATAGTGAAGTGTTTGCCATGAAGCAGAAAGAAGCAGACAGTGTGTATGTAAAAAATATTGCGCTTCAACCCGTATTGCTCAATGCCAGCTTTGTTTTCAACAATATATTATTTGCCAATAATAGTTTTGAACTACCCAAGACTGGTTTAATTGAATTAGAAAAACTCTTACAAGTTTTGCAAGAAAATCCGTCACTCAAATTGCAGATTGGGGGGCACACAGATAATACGGGTAGAGCAGAAGACAATGAAAAACTGTCTACCAATAGGGCTAAGTCCATTGTGGAATGGTTGACTAGCAAAGGCATTGAAAGCAATAGATTAAGCTTTAAAGGATTTGCAGCTACCAAACCCATTGCAGAAAATACCACTGAAGCAGGAAGGGCTAAAAACAGGAGAACTGAATTTACCATTACGGGTTTATAAGTTTAGTAAAATCATTTTGGTTGCTACTAAAATGATTTTGCTTTTTTGTTGCATCTAAGCCAGTTTAATGCTGCATTTTTCCACCATGGATAATGCATTGTATTATAGACTGGCCCTGACCATGGTGCCTGGAATTAGTTCAAAAATAGCCAATGAATTAATTGCCGTTTTTGGAGACGCTGAAGCCGTGTTCAAAACAGATGCCAATGCTTTTGATCCAGAACTAGGTTTTACAGAAACCCAAATTCATACTATCCAGTCTTTTTTACCCAATGAAGACATAGATAAAGAATTGGCTTTTTTAGAGAAGCATCAAATCAAAACTTTGTTTATCAAAGACAAAGACTATCCACAAAGACTTTTACATATTGATGACCCGCCCCTACTCCTATTTTCCAAAGGCCCCGCTAACCTCAATGCCAAAAGAATCATCAGTGTGGTGGGCACTAGAAATAATAGCGAATATGGCAAACAAGTCTCAGAAAAAATTATTCGTGAATTGCCCCAAGAAAACTTACTCATCATAAGTGGACTAGCATTGGGAATAGACGGCATCGCCCACAGGGCAGCACTGGTCAATGGTATTCCTACCTTGGGTGTACTAGCCCATGGATTGGATGAAATCTACCCTACCCAACACCAAGCCCTTGCTAAAGAAATGTGTGTAACAGGTGGCCTTCTCACCGATTTTAGAAAAAAAACTGCTCCCAATAAATACCATTTCCCAAGACGTAACCGCATTGTAGCCGGCATGGCCGATGTGACCATTGTGATTGAATCTGGCAATAAGGGGGGCAGCTTGATTACAGCCGATTTGGCTTTGGATTATAACCGAGCTCTATTTGCTGTTCCAGGTAGAATCTCTGATCAAAAAAGTGCGGGTTGTAACAAACTAATTAGGTATTCAAAAGCATATTCTTTTGTCAACACGGAAGATTTTTTAAGAGAGATGAAATGGTGGGAAGAAAACTATTCCGTTGCCAAACAACAAGAATTATTTTTTGAACCAACTACAGACCAAGCAATATTGTTGGCCTTATTCAAAACCAAGTCAATATTAAGTTTGGATGAATTACAATATGCTGCATCAATGACTAGTTCTCAGTTGGCCAATGCTTTACTAGCACTAGAAATGCAATACCTGATTAGATCAATGCCAGGCAATCGTTATACCATCCGAATTTGAGTTTCATTTTTGCGCCAAAGCAGTAATAAAACAAAAGCTAAAGCCGCCAGAAAAGCAGATAATAAAAAAGCCCAAACCATATTTTCCATTTTATTCTGGTAAATCCATGCCGAGAAAAAAGCACCTGTTCCAATCCCTGTTTCTAGAGCAATATACATGGAGCCAATGGCCCTTCCCCTATTTTCAAATGCACAAAGATCCACCGTCCATGCGGTAATGGTAGGACCAACCGTTCCCCAACTCAACCCAAAAATAGCTGCGCCCAACATGACCATGAAAACATTATGAGCAAATGCCAGCACCATTAAGGAGATAACCAAAATGAGTACGGAATAAATCAGTACAATAATTCTTCCGTGCTTATCAGAACTTTTATTGGCTACCAACCTTACTAGCAAAGACGTGAGTGTGAACATGGCAAAAAACAAGCCCTTGTTGTGAACTCCAACCTCATCACTTAAGTCAGGTGCCAAAGTAATGGTACACCCATAAGAGAAACAAAGCAAGAGCATGATCAGTGCTGGTTTAATAGAAGTTCTTTCAAAAATTTCTTGTCTTTTAATGCGAATATGTGCCCACTGAAATTTTTCTGGATGTGGAAGGGTTTCTTTTACGTTATACAAAATTACCACAGAACCCAAAGCCAGAGCAGATGAAACATAAAACATGAGGTTAAATGAAAAATCACTTACCAACCAACTTCCTAGAATGGGGCCTACTGACATACCCACGGTATAACCAATTGATAAAGCACCTAGGGCTTCTCCTCTTCTAGACTCATGAACCACATCGGCCGCATAAGCGGATGTTGCTGTTGGTTTAAAGCCTGTTGAAAATCCATGAAAAAAACGAAGGATTAAAAAGCCTGCTACAGAGGTTAATACAGGATAGAGTAAAGAACAGATAACACAAACCAAGGAACCAAAAATCATTACGGGAACCCTACCCACTTTGTCTGTGAGCTTTCCACTAAATGGTCTTGATATACCCGCCATCAGTGTAAAAAGTGCAATGATCAAACCCTTGTACTCTGCTCCACCCAAACTAGTTAAGTAAGCAGGCAGTTCAGGAATCATCATGGAGAAACTGGCAGAGAACAAAAAATTACTCAGACAAAGTAGGGCAAATTGGAAAGTAAAAAGTGGTGCGTCAATTGCGTGGGAGACCTTATTCATTAGCACAAAAATAAGGAATCTCTGAACTGTTGGGAATTTTGGTTTATGTACTTAGTTCAATAAAACCAATAGCAGTAAGCATTTCAGGGCTTTACAAAAAATTGTTTTGGCAATAAATTGCCTGTTTTCCTATCTTCGCATATGGCAATAAGAAACAGTTCCCAAAGCACAGGCGCTTCCAGTTCCAGATTGTTCGGCGAAGGTCTCACCTTCGATGACGTATTGTTAATGCCCGCATACAGTCAGGTTTTACCCAGAGAAGTAGATATTCGTGCTAACCTTACCAAGAATATTATATTGAATGTTCCCATGCTTAGCGCAGCCATGGACACCGTTACAGAAGCCAATCTGGCCATTGCTTTGGCAAGAGAAGGTGGTTTAGGTATCCTGCACAAAAACATGAGTATTGAACGTCAAGCAGAGCAAGTACGCAAAGTAAAGCGTAGTGAAAGCGGTATGATCATTGACCCCATTACGCTCTTGGTAGATGCTACCATTGGTGACGCATTAAAACTCATGAAGGAAAATAGAATTGGTGGGATTCCAGTGGTTGATGCAGGCCAGAAATTAGTGGGTATTTTAACCAACCGTGACTTGCGTTTTGAAACCAATAACAAGAAAAAGGTTTCTGAAGTCATGACCAAGGAAAAACTGATTACTGCTCCTGAAGGAACTGATTTAAAGAAAGCTGAAAACATTTTACGCAATTATAAGATTGAGAAATTACCTGTTGTAAACAAACAAGGTAAATTGATTGGTCTGATTACCTATAGAGACATTTTACAAATTCGCAAAAACCCCAATGCTTGTAAAGACGGATTGGGTAGGTTATTGGTAGGTGCCGCTTTGGGTATTACCAAAGACCTACATGACCGTGCATATGCGCTTCAGCAAGTAGGTGTAGACATTGTTACACTTGACTCAGCACATGGTCATAGCAAGGGTGTGATTGAAGCACTAAAAGGTCTTAGAAAAAATTTCAAGGGCTTACAAATCATTGCCGGAAATGTAGGTACAGCAGAAGGCGCATTGGCCTTGGCTGCGGCTGGTGCCGATTGCGTTAAAGTAGGAATTGGACCTGGATCTATTTGTACTACTAGAATTGTTGCTGGTGCAGGTGTTCCTCAATTAACCGCAATTATGGAAGCCAGTAATGCGCTAAAGGCAAAAGGCATTCCTGTGATTGCAGATGGTGGGATCCGTTATACAGGTGATATGGTTAAAGCACTTGCTGCTGGAGCCAATATGGTGATGATGGGTTCAGTATTTGCTGGTGTAGAAGAGAGCCCAGGTGAAACCATTATCTATGAAGGAAGAAAGTTCAAAGAATACCGTGGTATGGGTTCTTTAGGTGCCATGAGTCAGGGAAGTGGAGATAGATATTTCCAAGACGTGGAAGACGATATCAAAAAATTTGTACCAGAAGGCATTGAAGGCCGTGTGGCTTACAAAGGCAACTTAA
The DNA here is from genome assembly GCA_943372255.1 of Chitinophaga pinensis. Lineage (GTDB taxonomy): Bacteria > Bacteroidota > Bacteroidia > Chitinophagales > Chitinophagaceae > Sediminibacterium > Sediminibacterium pinensis_M. The sequence goes on along the minus strand of CALRXZ020000122.1, from coordinate 1,867 downwards.
GTGAAATTGTTTACCAATTTGTTGGTGGTTTAAGAGCAGGAATGGGTTATTGTGGCGCCGCTACCATCAAAGACTTACAGAAAGCTAGGTTTGTTAAAATTACCAATGCTGGTATGAAAGAAAGCCATGCACATGATGTAGACGTTACTAAAGAAGCACCTAACTATTCTAAAAAATAAGCTGTTTAAAAACTTGTAAGGGATGGTCCAAAAGATCATCCCTTTTTGTTTGCCTTCATTTAATAGTTGATTCATAATTTATTCCGAACTTCCCCTTCCAAAATCATCCAATTGAAAAGAATCATCACCATAGGTTGGAGCCTTTTTGCTGGTCTTATGCTTTTTGGCGCTTGGCCAGTATCGCCCTTATTTTTTCTAGTTTTTGTTGGTTTTTGCCCACTATTATATTTGGCAGAAATCAGTCAAAAAAAATCTCATTTTTTCTGGCTAGCTTTTATTGCCCTTCTTACTTGGAATGCCAGCACCACTTGGTGGATCTGGAATAGTACCGATATTGGTAGTGTGGCAGCCATTATTGCCAACAGTCTACTCATGTGTATTCCTTGGGTGGGTTATTATGCCATGCATCAAAAAATGGGCAAAGCCCTTGGTTATTTATCTTTGATTTGTTTTTGGATGCTCTTTGAATACATTCATTTAAACTGGCAATTAAGCTGGCCTTGGCTAACACTTGGAAATGTATTTGCTTCTCATCCTGAATGGGTGCAATGGTATGAATATACAGGTGTGAGTGGAGGAACCCTTTGGGTGATTATCACCAATATACTTGTTTGGGAAATGATTGTAGCAATCAAACAGCAAGCAGGTTTTGCAAAAATTGTGCTCAAATTTTTACCCATTTTATTGATTCCATTGGCCTTGTCATTTTATAACTTATTTTATTTTATTGATAAAGGTTTTAATAAGCCATTGTACAAGAATGTGGTCATGGTGCAACCCAATATTGACCCTTATCAAAAGTTCAATCAGTCAACTGCCGGTGAGCAAATTGCCAAAATGATTCAATTGTCTGAGCAACAAATTGATTCCAATACCGTATTGGTACTATGGCCTGAAACCGCCTTGAGCGTGGCCGATTGGCAAAATCATGTTAGAGAAAATGGCTACTATCAACCCGTTTTTGAATTTGTAAATAGACATCCTAATTTAGCCCTGCTTACAGGCGTAGAAACTTTTAAAGCTTACACGGAAGATAATGCAACAGCCACTGCTCGCAAAGGAGATAACGGCACCTACTATGATGCTTTTAACGCGGCTATGTATATAAGACCCAATGAAATTTTACAGTTTTACAATAAAAGCAAATTGGTACCTGGTGTAGAATCCCTTCCTACTTTCTTAAATTTTTTAGGTCCTGTTTTTGAACAATTTGGTGGAACTACTGGGGGCTATGGCCGTTCCGAAGAATCAGCTGTTTTTGCTTCTAAAAACATACCCTATATAGCAGCTCCAATTATCTGTTATGAAAGTATCTATGGAGAATATGTAAGTACTTATGCCGCCAAAGGAGCCAATCTATTGGCCATTATTACCAACGATGGCTGGTGGGGAAATACCCCTGGACACAAGCAACATTTAGACTATGCCAGATTGAGGGCCATTGAAACACGCAAGTGGGTGGCAAGAAGTGCCAATACGGGTATTTCAGCTGTGATAGATGATAAGGGAAATATTATTCAAACAAAGGCATGGGATACAGAAGGCAGTCTTAAGTACCCCATTCAAATAAATGAGGAATTGACTTTCTATACCAAACACGGGGACTGGTTGTATAGGATTGCAGCCTTATTAGCTGGCCTCATCTTAATCTACCGTACCTTTCTTATGCTCAAAGACAAAATGCGAGC
>CALRXZ020000121.1:0-12313 GCA_943372255.1 Chitinophaga pinensis | reverse complement strand
CGTTCGGTCAAAATATTTTGGTTAAAGGCAATCCCTTGGCTGCTGAAACCATCACCATGTCTAGGATCCAGACCTTGGAAACCATAATCACTGAACATATCGTAGTTGAAAGCAGAACGGAATTTGAACCCTTTAAACGGACTAATTTCAATATAGGTATTGTTGTTGATCCTGATTTTATCAGAACTGTATTTGTTCACATTCATTGTGAACAAAGGATTGGTATAGTTATCATCTACTGGAATAGTGTTTGGACCTAAACCCACTTGGTTAAGTAAAGGCCATTGAATATTGTATCCAGTTGAGTTAGCACTGTTATATGGATCTACGTTTGGTAGCATTCTCAATGCAGATGCAACTGATCCACTCAAGGCGTTGGAACCATTGTTTTGATCAAGATCATACACTTTAGCCAAAGTCAAGTTATTTCCAACTTTTATGAACTTGTTTACTTCTGTATCAAAGTTGAAACGCATCCTGTATGCTTTCTGACTATTTGAAATAAGCATACCCTTCTGGTCTGAATAGTTCAGAGAGAAAAAATAAGATGACTTGGCTGTTCCACCAGAAAAACTCACGTTTTGCTGCATAGCCAATGCGCTATTATTGTATACCAAACTCTGCCAATCAGTGTTGGTACCATTAGGACTCATACGAGCCGCAGTTGCTAAACCACCATTCACACGCTTTTCATTAGCAATGGTTACAAACTGTTCTGCATTCAACAATTGGTAAACACTTCCAGGAGAGGTGAAACCAATAGTTGCATCATAGTTCACTTTCATCTTTCCACCTTTGTCACCTTTCTTGGTGGTAATCATGATTACACCATTGGCAGCTCTGGAACCAAAGATGGCCGTAGCAGAACCATCTTTCAAAATTTCTATGTTTTCAATATCATTTGGGTTGATATCTGCTAGTGTATTACTGTTTGTAACAGCCGCAAGGTTTCCTGAGATAAATGGCACCCCATCTACTACTATCAAGGGATCCTGACCAGCACTAACTGAGTTTACACCACGAACACGGATTCTAGCAGGTGTACCTACGCCACCACCGGAATTGCTTACTTGCACCCCGGCCGCTCGTCCACCCAATTGCTTGTCAATGGAAGGAGTAACTAGTTGGGCAAATTCTTTGGGATTAACTTTTGCAGCAGAACCTGTAAAAGCTTTTTTCTGTTGGGTTCCATAACCTACCACCACTACGTCTGATAGGGCTTTTGATTCGGAAACCATGTTTACATCAACAGATTTTCTGTTGCCAGTAGCTACTTCAACTTCTCCAAATCCAACATAACTGAATTTTAAAGAAGCCGCTTTTGCTGGCAATTGGATAGAATACATACCCTTTGCATCAGTAATAGCGTTGTTTGCAGTACCTGCAGCAGAAACTGTTACACCCACAAGAGGATTTCCGGAGTCATCCGTTACCTTACCGGTAACAGTCCGGTTTGATTGTGCGTACGACTGTGTTAAGACCAACAGCACATACGTTACCAGAACTACTAGTTTTCTCATAACTGTTTATTAGATTAATTAAAAAATGCTAGGGATAAAACTAGCAAGTCTAGACTAACAAACAGTAGCAGAAGTCAAGCCAAGATGGCTTTTCAAGGGGGTCAGTAGAAAAAAGCGTCTTGTTTTTTTAACATTTTTTTTTGAATATTAGTACAACAGTATTGTCTATATGACTTGTAATATTAAAAGTATATTAAAAAACCGTTCCCTACTTTTTAACAGTTCCTTTGCTATAAAAGCTATTGATCAAAACGGGCAATAACACCAAATTGGTTAAAGTTCCTACCACCAAGGTTAAAGACGTTAGCCATCCCAAAGCAAAAGTTCCACCAAAATCACTTCCACAGAAAATAATAAAGCCAGCAATCAACACCAAAGAGGTATAGATAATACTGATGCCTGTATGACGGATGGTTTGAACTAGGGTTGGGGCCACTTTAAAGTTCATATGAGGCAATTCTTGTTTATAGTTGATCAAAAAGCGTATAGTCACGTCTATGGCAATGCCCAATGCCACGCTAAACACCAATACGGTACTAGGTTTTAAGGCAACGCCAGCCCAGCCCATGGTTCCTGCTGTAATTACCAGGGGTATCAGGTTTGGAATCAAAGAACAAACCAAGATCTTGAAAGAACGGAACAAGTAAAGCATGCAAAGGGTGATTAATAAAAAGGCCCAGAAAATACTTTCTTTTAGTCCCTTAATAATAAAGGCAGAACCTTCTAAAAACGTAACACTGCTTCCTGTAAAAGTTACTTGGTACTTAGTTGAGTCAAAAATACTAGCAGATTTTTTCTCTAAATCAGCTATTAAGACTGGCAATTTGATACTACCAATATCTTTCATGTTTACACTGATTCTGGTTCTTTGTTGATTAGAGTCTACAAACTGGCTAATCAATTTAATAAACTCACTATTGCCTGTATTCTTGTTACTAGATCTTAATGCAGTTGAAAGTGATGCTGGAATTTCTAAGGGTAAAACATAACTGGCTGAATCGCCACCATAAAACCCTTGATTAGCAAATTTTAAGGCTTCCACAATACTCAGTGGTCTTGCCATTTCAGACTTGCTTTTGGCATAATCACTAAACTCCTCAATATCTAACATGGTTTCCATTTTAAGGGCCCCACGGCTTTTCTTGGCGTCAACAATAATCTCCAATGGCATCAACCCTTGAAACTGTGTTTCAAACCATTTTAAATCTGTATAGAGTTTATCTTTCTTAGGCAGGTCATCTACTATAAAACCCTCACTTTTGATTCTGAAAATTCCCAAAACAGCAAGAATGGTCACAATTGCTGTAATTCCGTACACCCAGTTTGCTTTTTTGAAAGTCCATTTTTCAATTCTTACCAATACTTTCTCTAAAAACTGATTGTCTAGATAACGGGTATGTTTAGGCAATGGTGCTGGCAAATAACTCAAGACCGCAGGAATGAATAATAATGAGATAAAGAACAGCGCCATGATATTGATACCTGCTACCAATCCAAACTCTTTTAGAAGCGCACTTTTGGTAAAAGCAAATACCGCAAAGCCAATAGCAGCAGCAATATTACAGAACAGCGTTACAATACCCATTCTACCCACCATGGTTACCAATGCCTTGTTCTTGTCTGGCAATTCTCTATAAGTGGTATGGTATTTATTTAAAAAATAAATGCAATTAGGAATTCCAATTACAACTACCAATATTGGTATCAAGGCGGTGAGTAATGTAATCTTATAACCAAACAATACAATAGTACCCAAGCTCCATACCACTCCCATCAAGACCACTGTTAAGCTCATGAGGACCGCACTAATGGAACGAAAAAACAGGAATAGGGTTAATGCAGATAAGAGAACAGAAGCAAGTAAAAAGATATTCATCTCTTGCTTGATTCTATTGCCCATAACCGTGCGGATATAAGGCATGCCACTTTGGTAAACAGTCATGTTGTTGGCCTTTTCAAAAGCCGTTACTTTAGCCACTATATCATTGACCAGTCTGGTTCTACTCTTACTATTGATGGTATCCTTATTTACACTCACTCCCATCAAATAAGCATGGGTATCTGGATTATACAATAAGGTTTTGTAAAATGGTAATGATTCAAACACAGCCCTATCACTATCCAATACCGCTTGATCAGAATAGGGATAATGGAAGATTTTCTGGGGAGATAATTTACCAGTAGTAGAATCAGTTCCTAGGGTTACTGTTTCTGGAATACTTAATACCCCTGTAACACCACTTACAGTTTTCAGCTCTTTGTGAAGTTCTGAGACTTTATTAAATAGTTCCTTACTAAAAAAAGTCTTTGACTCAATTCCCAACACAATGGTATTGCCATCTGCTCCAAATTTTTGTAAGAAGTTTTGATAGTCTACATATTTGGGGTTGTCAGTTGGTACCGCCCTTGTAAAATCATAACTCAATTTTACTTGGGCTGCATAATAACCCATAATTGCAGTTAAAACCAGCAGGGTCAATAAAGCGGCCAAACGGTTTTTGAGGATTTGTTTACCAAGACTATACCACATAAGCACTAAAATTGAGCGCAAAGAAACGGATAATTCTTGGTTTTACAGGGTTGGCTTAGCTTTGGGACAAGGGTCTTTAACCTTATTTTATACTTACCAGCTTTTTATTATCTTACAGATATGAACCCAATAAATAGCCAACATATACGCCAAATCAGCTTTTATATTATACTGGTTTTTTTGGCGGTTTTCCTGTTTCTGGAACTGTCTTCCTTTCTACCTGCCCTTTTAGGAGCCATCACCTTTTATGTTTTAATGCGCACAAGGATGCAAAAATTGGTGCATGTTAGAAAATGGAAACCCGGATTAGCTGCTACAGTATTATTGTTGTTGTCCTTTTTAATTGTACTAGTACCTGTTGGACTATTTATCAATATTATTTCTGTTAAAGTAACATATGCTGTTCATCATTCCAATCAAGTAATGGACACGCTAAGGCAAATTATTATTGCACAGGAAAAGAATTTTAATGTTGAAATACTTAATGAAGAAAATACCAAGAAAATTAGTATGGCTTTAGCCAATTTTCTACCATCCGTTGTTGGCGCAACGGTAAATTCTGTAACTACCATCATCATGATGTATTTATTATTGTACTTCATGCTTGTAAGTAGCAAATCAATGGAAAGATGGCTCCAAACTTATATCCCAATGAAGGAACGTAATGTATCACTTATAGGAGGAGAACTAAACAAACTGGTTATCTCAAATGCGGTAGGTATACCATTAACTGCCTTGGTACAGGGGCTTGTTGCTCTATTGGGTTATTGGGTAGCGGGGGTACACGACCTAGGTTTTTGGTTTGTCTTTACTTGTATCACTTCAATGGTACCCATGGTTGGTTTAGGCATGAGTTATATTCCAATCAGTATTTTATTATTTGCAGAAGGAGAAAGTACTAAAGCTGTATTGCTGATTTTATACTGCGCTTTGATAGTGGGATCTGCGGATAATGTATTCCGTTTTGCACTTCAAAAGAAACTGGGAGATGTGCACCCGCTTGTTACCATTTTTGGGGTAATCATTGGACTAAAAATATTTGGATTTATTGGTCTGATATTTGGCCCAATATTGATTGCGCTGTTTATATTACTGATTCGTATTTATGTAAACGAATTCAATCATGTAGACAGTTTTCCAAATCAAGATCAAATAGAAAATTAAGCTTAGAATACAAACCAGTAAGCAAAAATCTGGCAACCCACTCCAACCAATAAACCGGTATAAATTTCTTTGTTGGTATGGTCACTAACCAAAAATCTGGCCGTACAAACAAGACCTGCTAAGAAAATGGCCAAACTGATTAAGCCACCCATGGGAGTGCCATAATGGATAGAGAATAATACAATGGCTGCTGCACCACCTCCAACGGCCATTGAATGCAAACTAATTTTGAAGTAATTATTCAGAATCAATCCAAAAACGGTTGAAAGAAAAATGCCCATGAAAAAGGATTTCAAAACAATTGGTTGGTCTTGAAAATTGCGGCTTAAATAATACATCCACCAGTAAAAAAACATACTGATCACATAAGGTACAATCCGCTCTTTTTGGGTACGTAGAAAAATACTATTGCTAAAACCCAATCGCCACAATAGAAATACGGCAAATGCAGGAAAAAAAGCAGTTAACCAAAATACCCCAAAAAAACGCATTTTTAATTGCCATTCCGTAATACCTGCAAATTCATAGGGGAACTGCCACATCAAAAACAGAAACACATAGGTAGGAATAAAAATGGGATGAAAGACATAAGAGATTAATGAGGCAGACCTCTTTAACCATTTTTGACCTAATCCTATATTTCTTGTAACTGTTTGATCCATTTTCTTGTTTTACAATTCCTTACGCAACCTAGCAACCGGCACATTTAGCTGTTCGCGATACTTGGCAACTGTTCTTCTGGCAATATTATACCCTTTTTCCTGAAGCATATCAGTAAGCAGTTCATCGCTCAGCGGTTTGTGCTTGTCTTCTGATTCAATCATATTGCTTAAAATCTTCTTCACTTCTCTGGTGCTTACTTCTTCTCCACTATCGGTACTGAGTGATTCAGAGAAGAAAAATTTAAGACGATAGGTACCAAATTCAGTTTGTACAAATTTGCTATTGGCAACTCGGCTCACCGTACTAATATCCAACCCAGTAATCTCTGCAATATCTTTTAAAATCATGGGGCGCATGGTGGTTTCATCCCCTGTTAAGAAAAACTCCTGCTGGTGACTAATAATAGCGCTCATGGTATTAATCAGCGTTTCTTGACGCTGTTTAATCATGTCTATAAACCATTTGGCGGAATCAATTTTCTGCTTGATAAAAAGAACTGCTTCTTTTTGACGCTTATCAGTTTTAGCCCCTTTTTCATAGTCTTTAAGCATATCTCTATACCCCTCACTCACCCTAAGGTCGGGAGCATTTCTAGCATTGAGGGTCAGCTCAAGTCTTCCATTATAGTTGAGTACAAAAAAGTCTGGAATAATATAGGTTTCTGCCTTATTTACTTCTCCAATATTTCCACCAGGTCTTGGATTTAGTTTGATAATCTGATTGATGACTTCTTTAATTTGATCATCTGTCAGATTCAAGCTGCGTTGAATTTTTTCGTAGTGTTTCTTGGTAAATTCTTCAAAGTACTTACTCAAAACTTGAACTGCCAATGCCACAGATTTACCCTCTCCTAATTTGCGCTCTAACTGCAATAACAAACATTCTTGTAAGTTTCTGGCGCAAACACCAGGTGGATCAAACTGCTGAATTTCTTTAATCAGGGTTTCTATTTCCTTTTCATCCACTATCATGCTTTGTCTAAAAGCAAGATCATCTGCTATGGAACTTAGTTCTCTTCTTAAGTATCCGTCATCATCTAGACTACCCACAATTTGTTCGGCAATTTTAAAACTGCGTTCGTCTAATTCCAGCATACCCAATTGGTCTATGACCATTTCATGAAAACTGGTCTCTACCCTAATAGGAATTACTTTTTGGTCATCTAATTCAGGATAATTATCGTCTCGGGTTTTGTAGTCTGCAATCTCACCATCATCATCTACAATGTATTCGGTCATATCTGCATTCTCATAATCTTCCTCACTCCCATCCATGGATTCATCCGTTGGACTATCAAACTCATCTTGCAAATCTTCTCCATATTCGTCTTCATGCCCTTCTTCGTCCATTTCAAGTGCAGGATTCTCTTCCAATTCTTCCTTGATTCTTTCTTCTAAATTAGCAGTAGGCACCTGCAACAGTTTCATCAACTGTATCTGCTGAGGAGACAGTTTTTGTAATAGTTTCTGTTGAAGAGACTGGCTTAAAGACATTTTTCCTTGTTTGTTCTACGCTAAGATGACCTTTTATAAATAGGCAATTTTTAACTTATTCGGTTGTAAATTTACATACAAATAAAACTAAGAAGCACTTGAAACGAATTTGTTTGTTTGTGAATTTATTGCTAATTACAGCGGCTGCAAGCCATGCCCAGCAACTATTTCCTGCGGCAAAAGCACCATTTGCAGATAGTTTGAAATATTTCTCCATTCGCAGCATCCCCCAGAATCTGTATACCAACAATCTGGCTTTTTTTTGCAGAACTGAATTGCAATTGGAAAAGCGTACAAAAATTCCTTTGCGCTTCCGATTGGGTAGCATGGAATATGTAGACGCCCTTGAAGGCAAGAAAAAACAATAAAAATTATTGTTGGGCCAGCACTTTTTTAATAGCCGCAGCCATTTTCTCACCCTTCACTTGGATTTGTTCTTCTGTCCAAACCAAACTAATAGCTGTAGAAATACAACGACTCATCACTGCGTCACTTGCAGGAAACTGTTGTTGCTGTAATCCAAGCAGGGCTTGTTTTTGAGGAGCACTAATCCCATTTAGGGTAGTTGCTTCTTTTAAGTGATCCCACTTACTGATATAGTGCCAGTTATTTACAAACCAATAGAAATTACCAGCCATAATCCCTTGTTCCTTGAATTCAGCAACAACTGCTTTGGTAATGGCTTCAGAAGGTAAAAACCAGCTCAGGAAACTACAGCTATCACCAGCTTCATCGGGTACTTTTCTAAAACTGATTTCTGGAATGGCTTCTAAATAGGCTCTTAGTGCTTTGTTATTTTTCTTCTGTATTGCCAAGAAACCATCAAGCTTTCTAATCTGCGCCAATCCTACTGCTGCGTGCAATTCAGAGATTCTGAAATTGTATCCAATAAACGGATGCAAGTCTGCCCCACGGTCTACTCCTAAGTGATCATGTCCATGATCTGTATAACCATCGCTCTTGACAAAAATGTCTTTTTTATTGGTCATCACCACACCACCCTCTGCACAGGTAATAGTTTTTACAAAGTCAAAAGAAAAAGTTCCCGCATCGCCAATGGTACCCAAGGATTTTCCTTTATAAGTGCCACCAATACTTTGACAAGCGTCTTCTAATAATATTAAACTGTGTTTTTCACAGATAGCTTTTAATGCATCCAAATCTGCCATACTACCGCACATATGCACGGGCATTACACATTTGGTCTTGGGATTAATGGCCGCTTCAACAGCCGCAGGGCTCAATGTGAGGGTTTCATCTATATCTACCAAAACAGGCACAGCACCCACACTTAACACAGCTTCAAAACTGGCCACAAATGTAAAAGATGGCATGATTACTTCGTCTCCATATCCTACACCAAGCGCAGTCAAAGCAGTGGTGAGGGCGGCCGTACCACTGCTGGTTAAATGGGCATAGTCACATCCAAATACTTCTGTTATGGCTTTTTCTAATTCCAATGCCTTCCAGATGCCCTTTCTAGGTCCATCAAATCCGTAACGCATTAAAATGCCTGTCTCCAGAACATCATTTACTTCTTTTCTTTCTTCAGCACCAAACAATTCAAAACCTGGCATAGTGTCAATTTTAAGGAACGGCAACCCCGTTCTAGAAACGCGAAGTTAGAAAAATATATCTTTGAACCATGAATCCTACGCTTTACTATTGTTATGATGCATATTGTGGCTGGTGCTATGGTTTTAGCCCCGTAATCAAAAGAATTGCCCTTGATTATGCCACCATTCTTCCCATGGAAGTGCTTTCTGGGGGTATGATTCTTCCTGAAACACCTGTTCCTATTAGTGTCACAGCCGGTTATATTCAACAAGCGTATCAAACAGTGGAAACCACTACCGGAATCAAATTTGGAGAAGATTATCTCTGGCATATTAATAACCCAGACAAAAGTGATTGGTTTCCCAATTCTGAAATGCCTGCTATAGCCCTCTGCATTTTCAAGGAGCAATTCCCTGAAAATCAAGTAGAATTTGCTGCACAATTACAATATGCCCTACACTTTGAAGGAAGGGATCTTACTGATAAAGAAGCTTACAGGCATTTGTTAGAAAAATGGGGGATTGACCCCGAAGACTTTTATGAAAAACTGAATAGTGAAACCTATTTGGAGCAAGCTCGATATGAATTTCAGCTCTGCAAACAGTTGCAGGTAACAGGATTTCCTTGCGTTTTGCTACATATGGGTGACAATAAGTTCCATTTATTAGCAAGAGGATTTACCCCCTATGAAGACCTAAAAGCCAGACTAGATGCGGTTTTGAGAACTGTCCAGCCAAATCAATGACCGGACAGTTATTTGTAATGCTTAATATAATTGTTCATTGGGTGGTTTAATTCCCATGATGCGGATATAGATAGTACACTGACCACGGTGATGGGTCTGGTGTTCAAAAGCTTTTTGCAACCATGCAAATCTGCTAGTAACAGTAGCACCACGTTTAACAATCTCACCCATTTTTGCAGGATCCATAGCAGTAATAGACGAAATGGCATAATCATAACTGGTATTCACATAATAAGCAACGGAATCTCTGTTCTGTGCCGTTGGCGATTTTTCCAGATTAAAACCTGGGTAAATTCTTGTTGCACCTGTGGCAGTAGCAATTAATCCAATATTGCCGGATGCTAAGTGTAACATTTGTTCCGAAAAACTTCTAATAGAATCTATGGGGTGTTTGGCGTAATTGTCTGCTGGCATGGTTTTTAAGTAATCAGCCGTATAGGCTTTGGCCCTTTGCCAGTCACGAATCATTTGCGCTTTTACAGTATCAGCATTGAATGCTTGTGCTTGTAAGGATTGATTCATAGAAAAAAGCGTCAAAGCTAGAATGGGGAGCAGGATTTTTTTCATTTAGCAAGTTTTAAGTGTTCGGGGCCATTCAAAATAGGGTTAATTCTTGCAAATCCGAAAGAAAATTCTATAAAAATCTAGTCAGAACAACTGTTAAAAGTCTTATTCGTTGAAACCGATAGAGCGAGTTCCTTGATTTTATCTTTACTTTGCAGCTCTTAAACAATCAATAATGGAGTATAGTAAACTGATTTCTATTACCGGCTTATCCGGTTTATTTGAACTAGTAGGTAGCAAAACTGATGGTGCCATTGTAAAATCACTAGACGATAAGACAACAAAATTTGTCAGCAGCCGCGTGCATAATTTCTCTCACCTAGAGAGTATTGAAGTATATACCATTCGCGAAAATGTGAACCTGGTAGAAGTGTTTCAAGCTATGAAGAATAGTACGGAAGCTCAACCTTCTGAAAAGGATCCTGCAGCTGTAAAAGCTTATTTTCAGAAAGTATATGCCGATATTGATTTTGAACGCGTATATGCCAGTGACCTGAAGAAAATGGTAAAATGGTTTGGCATTTTAACCGCTAACAATATTGACCCAGTTTTGACAGAAGTGGAAGACGATGCTGCTGAAGAAGCAGAAGCTTAATCCAAATACAACTACTTAAAAGCCGCCCACACCTGTTGGGCGGCTTTTTATTTTCAGAATGTTTATCTTGTAGTTTCAACTTTGCTTTATGAAGAAATTTAATATTCTTACAGTCCTATGCTTGTTGCTTTTTTCAGCCAATTCCCTTTTGGCTCAATCCTTTTACGAAGAAACACCTCAAGCAAAAAAATGGGTCAAACAGCAATTTAGAAAACTCTCCAAAGACCAAAGGATTGCTCAGTTGATGATTATTAGAGCGCATAGCAATCTTGGGCCTGAACACGTACAAGAAGTAACCGAATTAATCAAAAAATACAATGTTGGAGGTCTTTGCTTTTTCCAAGGAGGACCCGTTAGACAAGCCAATCTGACCAATTTTTATCAATCCATTGCCAAGACCCCTCTGATGATTTCAATTGACGGAGAATGGGGTCTGGGTATGCGTTTGGACTCTGTGATCAATTATCCAAGACAATTGATGATGGGTGCAGTAACTGACTCAAAATTGATTTTTGAATTTGGTAAAGCAGTGGGAGAGCAATGCAAGCGTTTGGGGATTCAGGTCAATTTTGCTCCCGATGTAGACATCAATAATAACCCAATGAATCCGGTGATTAATGACCGGAGTTTTGGAGAGGACAAATATAAAGTGGCTCTTTATGGTATTCAATACATGAAGGGCATGGAAGCTTCTAGGGTTCTGGCATCGGCCAAACATTTTCCCGGACATGGAGACGTGGCAGTTGATTCTCACAAAGACCTTCCCATTATTTACAAAACCAGACAGCAATTAGACGAATTAGAACTCTACCCATTTAGAGAAATGATCAAAGCAAATGTTGGTTCTGTCATGGTGGCGCATTTATCTATTCCAGCAATTGATACTACTGCTAACCTACCTACTAGTCTTTCTCCCAAAACCATTAATGGTTTACTTAGAGAAGAATTGGGTTATAAGGGCATTTCCTTTACTGATGCTTTAGAAATGCAAGGCGTGGCCAAGTTTTTTCCAAAAGGAGCAGCCTCTGCTCAATCTCTGATTGCGGGTAATGATTTGCTTTGCCTTCCCGGCGATATTCCGGGCAGCATTGCTGCTATTAAGCAAGCCATTGATTCTGGCAAACTTAGCTGGGACATCATTGACCAAAAGGTAAAAAAAATATTGTTGGTTAAATACCATTTGGGTTTGAACCAAAAATCGGTGATTGATACCAATCATTTGGTGGCCGACCTAAACCTCAAAACCGATGAAATTAAAACCCGCTTGGCTGCTGAAGCACTAACCCTGCTTAAATTTTCAGACAACAATTTATTACCCATGAAAGCCAAGCGTGTGGCTTATTTGGGAGTAGGTATAGACAAAAGCAATGCTTTTGCTGAGCAAGTTCAAAAAGATTACCAAGCAGACTTGTTTTTCTTTGGACCAAAAGACGGTGCTAAAAAGAAAGACAGCTTACTCAATGTCTTGAAAAAATACGATGG
>CALRXZ020000120.1:0-12325 GCA_943372255.1 Chitinophaga pinensis | reverse complement strand
TTTTCATTTGTCATAAAACGAAGTTAAGCTGCACAATATAAATTTTGCTTGTAGATTGCAGAATCTTATTCACAGGATCCATGAAAAAAATCATCAAAGCGGGCGGAGGTTTGGTTAGAAACGGAGAAGGAGAATTGTTGTTAATCTTCAGAAGAGGCAAATGGGACTTGCCCAAGGGTAAATTAGACGAGGGTGAAACCATTGAAGCATGTGCTATACGTGAAGTAGAAGAAGAAACTGGTGTTAAGCATTTGGCTTTGGGAGAATTAATCTCGGTTACCTGGCACGAATATTTTGACAAATGGTTGGGTGAAGAAGTGATTAAGGAAACCCATTGGTTTAGAATGGATGTGGCTGGAGTTCCTGTACTAGTTCCCCAAACAGAAGAAGATATTACCGCTATTGAGTGGACAAAGAAATCAGATTTACCCCAAAGAATGGAGCAATCTTATATTACCATTATTGATGTGTTAGAAGAATCTGGATGGTTGCCCATGGATAACTTAGGCTGATGGCTTCTTAATCACCGCTACCGTTAATCGGCTAATACAAACTATTTTATCTCTTTGATCCATGATGCGTATATCCCATACATGGGTACTTGCACCAATATGTATGGGTTTGGCAATTCCGGTAACATAGCCATCGCGAACGCTGCGTAAATGATTGGCATTGATTTCTAAACCTACACAATTAAATTTGCTTTGGTCTACCACTAAGGCAGATCCAATGGACCCCAATGTTTCAGCCAATGCTACTGAAGCACCACCATGTAACAATCCATAGGGTTGCTTGGTGCGATGGTCAACTGGCATGGTTCCCTTGATATAGTCTTCGCCAATTTCTGTGAATTCCATACCCAATTGTTCACCCAAAGTGTCTTTGCCTAAATGAGCAAAGTCTTCCAGCTTGATATTTTGATAAAACCAGATAGCCATATTAAGGATATAATGTGTTAATCACTGCTTGTGGCAAAAAAGGAGAAGCATTACCACCGTTGCGTAAAATATCTCTGACAATGGTTGACGCTACTGATGTGTATTTGGGTTCTCCTGTTAAGAAGATGGTTTCAATGGATTTATCCAAGGTTCTATTGGCGTCAGCAATGGTTTTTTCGTATTCAAAATCACTTACAAATCTGATGCCTCTTAAAATAAAATGAGCATCAATTTCTTTGCAAAACTGAATGGTCAATCCTTCGTAAACTACGGATGCTACTTTTGGTTCATCCTTATAGATTTCATTAAACCATTCCATTCTTTGGTCAGCAGAGAACATTGGATTCTTAGAAGAATTGATCCCAATACCTACATAAATTTTGTCAAAAAGAGGCAAAGCCCTGTTGATAATGTCAATATGCCCCAAGGTTACCGGGTCAAAGGTTCCGGGAAACAAACAGATTCTTTGCATATGCGTTTTGTTAGAGGATTATTTTTCCCTATTGGCTAGTAAATATAATACAGCCATCCTTACAGCAACCCCATTTTCTACCTGATTCAAAATAATGGATGATCCACCATCTGCCACGTCACTGTCTAATTCCACGCCACGGTTTATAGGTCCAGGGTGCATGATCACAATGTCTTTACCCAAAGAATCCAATAATCTTCTATTGATACCATAGGCCAAACTGTATTCCCTCAATGAAGAAAATAAAGGTTGGTTCTGTCTTTCTAATTGAATGCGGAGCACATTGGCTACATCGCACCACTGCAAAGCCTTTTTCAAATTATATTCTACCCTTACGCCCAACGCTTCACTAATATATTTTGGAATCAGGGTTGGTGGACCAGCTACGGTTACTTCTGCACCCATTTTCTGCAATAAGTACATATTACTCAAAGCAACTCGGCTATGCATGATGTCACCAATAATGGCCACTTTTAAACCTTCCAGCCTTCCTAGTTTCTCCTTCATGGAAAACGCATCCAGCAAGGCTTGGGTAGGATGTTCGTTAATGCCATCTCCTGCATTCACAATAGCTGCGGGAATATGTTTGGCCAAGAAATGGGGTGCTCCTGAAGCACTATGCCTCATAACCACCATATCCACTTTCATGCTCAAAATATTGTTCACCGTATCCAGAAGGGTCTCCCCTTTTGCTGCAGAAGAACTACTAGCCGCAAAATTGAGCGTATCAGCAGAAAGCCTTTTTTCAGCTAATTCAAAAGACATTCTGGTACGAGTACTGTTCTCATAAAAGAGATTCACAATAGTTACGTCGCGAAGCGATGGTACTTTCTTAACAGGTCTTTGTAAAACTTCCTTGAATTGTTCAGCAGTAGAGAGAATAAGCTGTATATCCTCAGCGGTGAGGTGCTTAATACCAAGTAAGTGTTTGGTAGATAGTTTCATTAAAGAACAAAGATAAATGATTTAGTTATCCAACAGCATGACTTGTTCGCTATCGTTGTTTTCTTTCCACAAAACCGTTACTCTCTGGGAGTAAATGGTGTCAATGGCTTTACCCAGATAATCCGGTTGAATTGGCAATTCCCTGCTAAACCTTCTGTCTACCAATACACATAAAGCAACTTTAGAAGGTCTACCATAATCCAGCAAGGCATCCAATGCAGCTCTAATGGTTCTACCGGTGTACAAGACATCGTCTACCAAAATCACGTTTTTATTTTCAATGCTAAATGGAATATCAGTGTTAGAAGCAATGTGTAGGCTTTTTCGCACATCGTCTCTATAAAAGGTAATATCCAATTTGCCATATTGAATGGCTGCTGGAGGAACCAGTTTTTCTAATTCTTTCACTATGCGGTCACTCAAAAAAATGCCCCTGGGTTGTAGACCGATAATCACGGTATCTTCCAACCTAGGATGGTTCTCCAGAATCTGGTGAGCCAGTCTTTTGATGGTTAAAGCCAGTTGTTCCTTTGATAAGATGGTCTTCAAAACAAAAATTTTAATAAAAATAAATCCTTTCTTTCAGACTTAGGGCTTTATTCAGCAATGAGTTGATTAATTTGCTGCCACAATGCTCCGATTAAATAAAATAGAACTGATCCAGTTTAGAAATTATTTGAACCAAGGCTTTCTTTTTCAAGAAAGAGTGGTAGGGATTTGTGGTAAAAACGGTACCGGGAAAACCAATCTGTTAGACGCCATACATTATTTGAGTTTTGCCAAAAGTTATTTTTCAAGAGCAGACCAAACCAATGTTCACCATGGTTTACAGGGATTAAGATTGGTTGGAAATTATGATCTGAATGGGGAATCACAGGAATTGATTTACATAATGCGAGAAAATAATCGCAAGGAAATGAACTTGAATGGGGAGCCATACCAAAAATTTAGTGACCATTTGGGTAAGTTCCCAGCAGTCATGATTGCTCCAGACGATATTTCTCTGATTGGTGGTGCCAGTGAAGAAAGACGCAAATTGGTAGATAGCATACTCTCTCAAATTAATAAACCCTATCTGCTTTCTTTAATCCAATACAATAAGATTTTACAACAACGCAATAGCTTGTTGAAACAATGGGCTGATCAGGGTAACTTGGATGAAACCTTACTTTCTATTTTAGACCAACAGTTATCCGCCCAAGGCAATCAGATTTATCAAATCAGGCATCAATTCTTGGCACAATACCTACCATTGGCAGGTGAAATTTACCAGAAAATAGCTGGAAGGTCAGACCAAATTCAATTGCAATACCATTCTCAATTACATGTAGCAGACATGATGACTTTACTAGGTAATAATCTACAAAAAGATAAGGCCTTACAAAGAACATCAGCTGGTATTCATCGTGACGATTTATTGTTTCAATTACAAGACCAGCCTTTTAAAACAGAAGCCTCACAAGGACAAAGAAAGAGCTTGCTATTTGCACTTAAACTAGCAGAATGGCAGGTGTTGAAAAAAGAAAAAGGCTTTACTCCCATTTTATTATTAGACGATGTATTTGAGAAATTGGACAAAACCCGAATGTTTCAATTGTTACAATGGGTTTGTACACAGAGCGATGGTCAGGTTTTTATCACCGATACACATCCAGAAAGATTAAAAGAGCAAATGGACCAAATTCAAACCAGTTTCCAATTGATAGAATTGAACAACTAACCTAACTTTGACCCATGTCTGAATTTCATATTGGTGATGCCATCAAAGGTTTTTTAAAAAAGAGTAGGTTGGATAGTGGCGTTAAAGCTGTTCAAATAGAAGCTATCTGGGAAAAACTCATGGGCAAAACCATCGCTAAATACACTGATAAGATTAAAATCTTCAATAAGAAACTATATATCCAAACTGCCGTTGGGCCTTTGAAAAATGAATTGCAATTCCAGAAACCACAGATTATTGAAAGGGTCAATGAAGCTTTTGGTGAAACCGTGATTGATGAAGTAATTATCAGTTAAGTTTTCTACCCATCAGAATTTCAACAGCGTCTTGCATCAGGCTTTGATTGTAAGCACTGAACTTCTCCTTAATTTTAGAACGCTCCATAAGCATTATGGTTGGGCTTACCCTAGCAGCTGTTTTCATAACAGTAGCATCACATTTGAGAATTTCAATGGTTCTAAAATGTTCGCTAGCTGAATTGGCATCAGCTGTAACCAAAAAGATGGGTACGTGTTTGGACTGTGCTTCTTGGATGAATTCATGAATGGCAGTTTTCCAATGCTCATATTCTTCAAAGTCCCTTGCCATAACTAGGATATACTTGTCTGTTTGGAATATGCCCCTTGTTGTATCAGTTCCAGAAAGGCTTTGTAAACTAAAATCTGCAATAGGTGCCACCAATCCATTTCCTTTTTTGGCCACAACGTCTTTACGATCTATATACTCATAAGTTGAATCAAAATCAATGGGAAAATGGGCTTGGTCAAAATTGATAATTTTCCCATTTTTCTTGTATACAAAATTCAAAGTAAGACTGTCTGGAATAGCACCTGCAGGTACTTGCATTTGCTGTACAATATCATTTCCTTTTTTATAAGGCAAACAGTCTACAACGGGTAGAAATTTCAAATCACGGTATTGTAAAAAAGCAGTTCCTATCAAACTAAAGAATAATATTTTAAAAGCAGTTTTACTATTTAGAGCCGGTTGAATTTGGTTACGCATTAAGAATAAGAAAATGATTAAAGCCAATAAAATCAAGTCTTTGATAAAGGATTGCTCTGCGCTAAGTGGAATACAATCACCAAAACAACCACAAGTTTTGATTTTGCCAGACAAGACGGCATAACCTGTAAGAAAAGTAAAAAATATAATAAGTAAAAGGAGTAACCAACTAAATAGTTTCATCCTCCAACCAACTATTACAGCTACTCCAGCTACTACTTCAAAAGTATTCATCAACAAAGAAAACCAAAGGGTATAATCCTGCAAACCGTGCAAGCCCCATACTTCAAAAAACTCCTGCATTTTATAGGCCAATCCAAGAGGGTCATTGGCTTTAACCAAACCAGAAAAGATGAACAATAAGCCCACCACCCATCTGATAACCAATAGCAGTATTTTCATGTTAGCTTTTGTGTTTTCCTTCTTCCATTAAGATTAATGCAAAAACCGCGTAGTTTAAAATGTCTACATAATTGGCGTCAATGCCTTCTGAGATTAGTGTCTGCCCATCATTTTGAAGAATCTGTTTAATGCGCAACAATTTTACTAAGATTAGATCAGCAAAGCTTTCCTGACTCATGTCTCTCCAAGCTTCACCATAATCATGGTTTTTATTGAGCATGGTATTACGCGCAAACGTGACATATTCCTGGTACCATTTATCCACTTTCTCAACAGCAACTTCTTCTACAGTGGGATTATCCAAAGCCAATTGAATTAAACCAATGATGGCATAATTCACAATTCCTTTGAATTCAGAAGGAATTCCGTCTTCTACTTTTTGTGTACGCTTGTCTTGTATGGTACGGATTCTCAGTGCTTTAATATAAATCTGATCTACCACAGAAATGCTTCTCAATACCCTCCAAGCAGTTCCATAATCCTTGGTTTTTTTAATAAAAATGTCCTTACACTGCTGTATGGCTTGGTCATATTGTTGATTGGTATCCATTTTGCTTGTACGCCGTTAAATGCTTAGTAATATCTTTGAACTGCATGCAAGATAATTCAAACCGCAATAGTTTCACGCTTAACTGTAAGGGAAGATTGGTTCAATGGCCATCAGCCCAAATAATTGGGATACTCAATGCCACCCCAGATAGTTTTCACGCTGAAAGTAGAACCGATTTGGATACAGTACTGGAAAAGGCAAAAAGCATGATTGTAGCTGGAGCTGCCATTCTAGATATTGGTGGGCAAAGTACCCGACCTGGTGCAGAGATGGTGGGCCCTGAAACAGAAATAGAAAGGGTGGTACCCCTGATTCAAGCAATCAAATTGGCTTATCCTCATGTTTTGATTTCAATAGATAGCTTCTACCCTGCTGTGGTGCAAGCCGCGGTCTTGGCTGGCGCCGATATAGTTAATGATATTAGCGCAGGATTATTTTTTCCTGAAATGCTTTCTATAGTTGCGGCTTTAAACACACCCTATATTGCCATGCATATGGCAGGCAGTTTAGATAATATGCACCATAGAAATCCAACCAATAATATAAGCAGAACGGTGTTAGATTTTTTTATTGAGAGAAAAGCCGCTTGCTTGGCGGCTGGTATCAAGGATCTGATTATTGATCCGGGATTTGGTTTTGGGAATAGTGCCGCTGAAAATTTTCAATTGGTTCGTGATTTGAATGTATTAAAGATCTTGGGATGCCCCATTTTATTGGGTGTTTCTAGAAAATCAAGTATCTATAAAACACTAGGTGTAACTGCTGCAGAAGCCTTAAATGGCACTACGGTATTGCATACTGCGGGATTATTGGCAGGTGCCAATATGCTGCGGGTACACGATGTGAAAGAAGCCAAAGAAGCTATTGTACTCACGGAATACTTACAATAAAAAATCCCCCCGGCAAACCGGAGGGATCTATTTTCAATCAATTCATTTATTTATTGACCAGCAGGTTGACCCTGTGGTTGTCCACCTGGCATGACTGGTTGTGCAGATTTTGGAGCTGGAACTTTAACATCAGTTACCTGAATGTCAAAACTAAGATTCGCATAAGGAGGAATCACTGGTTGAGAACCTTGTGGACCATATGCCAACATAGCTGGAATAAAGAAACGTGCTTTAGCACCTTTAGCCAATAGTTTCAAACCTTCTTCCCAACCAGGAATTACACCATGAGATCCAACTACTACGTCGTAAGGTTGACCTACTCCATTCACCATATTAGAATCAAAAGCTTTTTTGCTATCTAAGAATGCACCTCTGTACAAAACAGAAGCTTGCATTCCAGAATCAGCTTTAGCGCCTTCACCTGGATTGATGATTTCTACTAACACACCACCTGGGGTAGACTGTGTCTTGATGCCTTTTTTCTCAGTATAAGCTTTCAAAGCGGCAATTTCTTTTTGTTTTTCTGCTTCTACTTCTTTGTTGTAATCAGCCATCATTTCTGGTTGACCTGGGAAAGTTTTTACAATATCTACTTTACCAGCAATGAAGTCACCTTTGTGGAAAATGGTATTGTATTCAACCATTCCCATTTTCTTTAAAGTGTCAATACTTAAACGGAATTCAATTTTGTCACCTTCGGAAACAGAAGTCAACAATTCAGTGAAGTTGTATTTGCCCAAATGAGCGGTATCCAAAACAAAGTAAACAGGAATATGCTCAAATGAAGAACTCAATACGCTGTCTTTTACAGGCAGTTTGTATTCAATGTTCAATTTAATAGCCTGACCGTGTTTCAATTTCTCTTTACCATTGCCTTTAGTGATTTTGTATGCAAGGCCGCTGGGAGATTTTTCATATTGGTTACAACTTGCAAACAATACAATCGCTAATAAAAGCTTGATGGTGTTTTTGATCATGTTACTGGAGTTGATTTTGATATTCTTTTATTACTTGTTTAAATTTCAATACCGTATTTTCCAAACTATCACTGCTTCTTCCTCCTGAAGCATTAAAATGTCCACCACCCTCAAAATGCTTTCTAGCAAAGGTATTTACGTCAAATCCCCCCTTGCTTCTAAAGCTCCATTTTCTCTCTTCATCTCTGTCAATACAAATTGCTCCAAAACGGATGCCTTTAATGGTCAGTAAATAATTCACTAAACCTTCAGTATCACCTGTCTTAATATCAAATTTATGCAAATCTGCGTGAGTGATGTACATGATGGCCGTATTGTATTCATACAAGACTTCCATTCTGTTTAACAAAGCATAACCAATAAAACGCAACCTGCTTTCTAAGAAATTATCATAAATCTCTTCGTGGATCTGACGATGGTCTAGTCCAAGGTCTTTAAAATGTGCAATTGCTCTATGTACAGATGCTGTTGTGGCTGGAAAACGGAAAGAACCCGTATCGGTCATTAACCCTGTATAAAGGCATTGGGCCATAGTGGTATCCAATAATTGGGCATGGCCCGATGCCATAATAAAGTCATAGACCATTTCACAAGTAGAACTTTTAGAGGTAATACTGATGCCATAGTCAAAAGCTGCAACTTGGGGTTGTTCGTGGTGATCAATCAAGATTTTCACGCATTTGGCCTCAGTTAGGGGTTTTTCCATGTGCTTGGTTCTGTGCAGCACGTTAAAATCCAAACAAAATAACCAATCGGTAGCTTCTATGATTTTCAGGGCTTTTTCTCTATTTCTTTCATAATCTATCAAGGTTTTTACCCCTGGCATCCAGTCTAAAAAGTCTGCCCAATTGGTGGGAGAAATCACTTGAACCTCATGTCCTAGGGCCACCAAAAAATGATACAAACCAAGCGCAGAGCCCATGGCATCACCATCTGGCTTTTGATGCATGGTAATCACCGCTTTTTTTGGGGTATTAAGTAAGGGATAAAATTGACTGATGTCTTGCATAGATTGGCGGCAAAATTGCGGTTTTGAGCTTATTATATCAAAACAATTTATCCCTAATTAACAAAAACAAAGGGAATCTGAGGTTTTCTTAGGCCTTTTGTCCGTAATTTTGCATCCGAAATTTAAAAGATATGAGTAACAGAACATTTACAATGATTAAGCCAGATGCCACTTCTAAAGGATATACTGGTGCTATTCTTGACCAAATCATCAAAGCGGGATTTACCGTTAAAGCCATGAAATGGATCAAATTGTCTGAAGAACAAGCAGGTCTTTTCTATGATATTCACCGTGCAAGACCCTTTTTTGGTGAATTGGTTGATTTTATGAGCAGTGGCCCCATTGTGGCTGCTATTTTAGAAAAAGAGAATGCTGTGGCCGATTTTAGAGAATTAATTGGTGCTACTAACCCTGCAAATGCTGCAGAAGGTACTATCCGCAAAAAATTTGCCGCTTCTATTGGCGAAAACGCTGTTCACGGATCTGACAGTGATGAGAATGCCATTATTGAAGGAGATTTCTTTTTTACTAAACTAGAGCGTTTCTAAGTAGAATACTAAAAAATTGAAAAAGCCGTCCCGAAATTCGAGACGGCTTTTTTATTGTTAGTTCATCACTTACTTGATGTATCTGTTGATTAAGTTCTCTAAGTATTCTTGCTTACCACTGGTTACAGCAGGTTCACCTGCAGCTGCAGCAATATTGCGCAGGTCTTCTAGGCTCAATAAGCCGTTTTCAAAATCCTTACCCTTGCCACTGTCATAAGAAGCGTATCGCTCAGCGCGAATATTTTTATAATCAGATTTTTGCAAAATATTGTCTGCAATGATCAAAGAACGTGCAAAAGCATCCATACCACCAATATGGGCATAGAACAGGTCTTGCTCATCGGTACTATTTCTTCTGCGCTTAGCGTCAAAATTGATACCACCACCTGCAAATCCACCTGCTTCTAAGATAATCAACATGGCTTCCACCAATTCGTTGATATTGGTAGGAAACTGATCCGTATCCCATCCGTTTTGATAGTCACCGCGATTGGCATCCATACTTCCTAATAAACCTGCATCTGCAGCCACTTGCAATTCATGCTGGAATGTATGACCTGCAAGAGTTGCGTGGTTTACTTCAATATTTAGTTTAAAGTCATTGAGTAAATCATATTGACGCAAGAAGCCTATCACGGTTTCAACGTCATAATCGTATTGGTGTTTGCTAGGCTCACAAGGTTTGGGTTCAATAAAGAATGTTCCTTTAAATCCTTGTTTGCGTGCATAGTCTCTAGCAGTTTGTAGAAAGCGAGCCAAATGCTCTTTCTCTCTTTTCATATTCGTGTTAAGCAAAGTCATATAACCTTCTCTACCACCCCAGAATACATAGTTTTCACCACCTAGTGCAATAGTTGCATCTAGTGCCGCTTTTACCTGTGCAGCACCATGAGCCAAAACCTGAAAGTCTGGATTGGTAGATGCTCCATTCATATAGCGTCTATTTGAAAAGAGGTTGGCCGTACCCCAAAGCAATTTTACGCCACTTGCTTCTTGCTTTTGTTTTAGGTATGCCGTCATAGTTGCTAATCTCTGTTCATTGTCTGCCACGTCATTGGTATAATCCACCACATCAACATCATGAAAGCAATAATAAGGCAGTCCCAATTTGGTCATGAATTCAAAAGCGGCATCTGCTTTGTCTTTAGCCCTTCCAATGGCATCTGCAGCAGTATTCCAAGGATAGAGATGTGTGGGTTCACCAAAGGGATCTCCACCATTGCCTACAAAACTATGCCAGTAGGCACAGGCAAATCGTAACCATTCTTGCATGGTTTTTCCAGCCACAACCTGTGAAGCGTTGTAATACTGAAATGCAAGTGGGTTATCAGATCCTGGCCCTTCATATTGAATCTGGCCAACAGATTTAAAATAGGATTTGTCTCCAAGTACAATTGACATGTGATTGAGTTTTGATGTTATTGTTTAAAATATTATTTCATTTGTTTGTTGAGTACGGCTAACCATTCACCATATAGGCTATCATAGGTTTTGGCGTCATCTGGTTCAATGGTTTCAAGTGCTTTTTTCAAGCTAAATGCCTCTTGGGCATTTTGGTATATACCTACACCAATTCCAGCTCCAATGGCCGCACCAACACTACCATCGCAGTCATGCAATTCCACTTTGGTATTAGTTGCATTTACAAAGGCTTTGGCAAATACATTGCTTAAAAACATATTGGCTTTTCCAGCTCTAATCACAGCTGGCTGCATGCCATTGGTACGAAGTATGTCTAATCCATACCTAAACGCAAAGGCAATGCCTTCTTGGGCTGCACGGAATAAGTGGGCGGCAGTATGTTTGTTTAAGTCTATATGACTCATGTGGGCATCAATGGTTTTGTTTTCCAGCATCCTTTCTGCCCCATTTCCAAAAGGTAACAAGCTCAATCCGTCTGAACCTAGCGCAATATTGGAAGCAGCCTGATTCATGGAGGAATAGCTCATTCCAGCTCCAGCAATCTTTTTGATCCAACTATTAAGAATACCCGTACCATTGATGCAAAGCAATACGCCAATTCTAACTTGTTCACTGGTATGATTTACATGGGCAAAACTGTTGACCCTTGATAATTTGTCATATCTCAATTGATCTGTTACGCCATAAATGACCCCAGATGTTCCTGCGGTTGCTGCTACTTCTCCAGGTTCCAAAACATTTAAGGAAAGGGCATTATTAGGTTGGTCACCTGCTTTATAAGTAACAGGAATTCCAGATCTAAGTCCCAACTCAGAAGCAACTTCATTGGTTAGTTTACCATGTTCTGAAAATACATTTTGAATAGTAGGAATATGTTTTTTGTCTAATCCATAATACTGAAATACGTCTTCAGATAAAGATTTGGATTTAAAATCCCAGAAGATGCCTTCACTTAAGGAGGAGATACTGGTTGTAGAACTACCAGTTAATTGTAGGGCTATATAATCACCAGGTAACATTACTTGATCAATGCTTGCATAGGTTGTAGGTTCATTTTGTTTAACCCAAGCCAATTTAGATGCGGTAAAATTCCCTGGTGAATTGAGTAAATGAGACAAGGATTGTTCCTCTCCAATTGATGCAAATGCTTGGTTGCCTAATTCAACAGCACGGCTATCACACCAAATAATACTATCGCGCAGCAAATTCCCGGTTTTGTCAATGCAAACCAGACCATGCATTTGATAAGCAATGCCAATAGCTCCAATCTCAGAAGGTTGGTATAGTTTAGTGGCATGTGCTTTTAAAATGGCCAATTTTGCGTGCTCCCACCAATCTTTTGGAGATTGTTCCGCCCATCCTTTTTGCAAAGATTTAATGGGTGTTTCCGAATCCGGATACTGTGCAGTAGCAATGGTTTGCTGGGTATGGGCGTCTACTATGGCCA
>CALRXZ020000119.1:0-12465 GCA_943372255.1 Chitinophaga pinensis | reverse complement strand
TGGACGAGAAATTTCATTTAACGCTTCTATTTTGCTCTGAATCAGGTTTTTATCTTCCATAGTCAAGGCTAATTGAAGGGACTGCATGGCAGATGCGGTATCAATTAATTCTGCCTGGGTTAGTAAGGCCTGGTTCTTACCAATAAACTTCTCAGTCACTGCCAAAATTTGCTCACCCTCTGTTCTAGCTTCAACCAAGGCCCTGGTAACCATGTCTTGCTTAGCATTGGTTAAGCTATCAAGCAGCATTTGCTCTACTTCTTCATCGGTTAGACCAAACTGTGGCTTCACCTCAATACTCTGCTCAACTCCGCTACGTAACTCTTTGGCTTTCACTATCAAAATACCATCTGCATCAATTAAAAATTGAACTTCAACCTTGGGTAATCCAGCAGGCATACCTGGAATTCCAGTCAGGTTAAACTCAGCCAACTTGCGGTTATCCTTTACTAGATCACGTTCCCCTTGGTATACCGAGATGCGCATACTGCCTTGCCCATCTATATGGGTAGTGTATTGCCTTCCCACCGAAGTTGGAATCTTGGCATTTCTTGGAACCAATACATCCATCAACCCGCCCATGGTTTCAATACCTAGGCTTAAAGGCGTAATATCTAATAGTAAGAAGTCTTTGTTATTGCCAGCCAGAATATCGGCCTGAATAGCGGCGCCAAGGGCTACTACCTCATCTGGGTTCACTGAATCATTCACTGGCTTGCCAAAAAAGGTACTTACGGCCGCTTTTACGGCCGGAACGCGGGTACTACCTCCCACCATGACAATGGTGTCAATTTTGTCAGCAGTGAGCTTGGCATCGGCCAAAGCGCGGGTGCAACAATCAATGGTCTTGGCTATTAATGGAGCAATCAATCCCTCAAATTCTGACTTAGTTATACTTAACACCTCACCATTCCAATCTGTAGAGAACCTATCATGGCTACTCAAATGCTTTTTGGCTTCTTCTGCTTTTAACCTGAGTCCCTGCGCCAAAGTCTGGTGTTGTTTCAGGTCTTCCATGGTAATACCACCGGCCTGCATCCAAAACTGCATGATGGCACGGTCTAAATCATCGCCACCCAAATAAGTATCTCCATTGGTACTCAATACTTCAAATATGCCATTGCTGATCTGTAAAATGGATACGTCAAAAGTTCCACCACCCAGGTCATAAACCGCAATAGTGGCTTCCTGATCAGCTTTTAAACCCAAACCATAAGCCAAACTAGCCGCTGTGGGCTCGTTGACAATGCGCATCACGTCTAATCCAGCCAGTTTGCCCGCGTCTCGGGTAGCTTGACGCTGGGCGTCATTAAAATAGGCAGGCACAGTGATCACCGCCTTAGTTACCGGAGTTTTTAAAATATGTTCGGCTCTTTGTTTAAGCTCTTTTAAAATAAAGGAGGAAAGCTCAATAGGTGAAAAAAACTGGTCACCTACCTGTACTTTTACCAAGCTTTCAGTATCGTCATCAATCACTTTATAGGCAAAATAACCGGCGTTTTCTTTTATGTCTTTATAGCTTTTACCCATTAAACGCTTGGCACTGAAGATAGTACGCTGCGGATCTAGTTCTAAAAACTGACGTGCCGTCTCTCCCACGGTAGGGTTTCCAAACTCGTCAAAATGAACAATACTAGGCACCAAACTGCTGGTATTAAACTCCTTAAGCGCCACCGGCTGTTTGGTCTCTGGGTGAATTATGGCCACCAAACTATTGGTGGTACCAAGGTCTATCCCCACAATCATTTCTGCCTGCTGCAGTGATCCAGTTGCTATATTGATGCCAATTTTTGCCATAAGAATGTTTAAAAGCTAGAAGAACGCAAATGTAGAACAAGCGCGCTATGGGTTTGTTGCGATTTAAGGAATCTAATCCTCAACTTTCTACCACCCTGGTGCCACTTAGATAATCGTGCAGGGGTACTCCCAGAAAAGCATTGAATAAAAAATCCACAATTACCAGCCTACTCAGACTTCTAATCAGGATGGCTCCAAAACCAGGTTTTTTACCTTTTAAATTAACTACCTTACTGACTGTTAAGTACTTACCGGGTGTTTTATAAAATATAAGTTCAAATAGAAAATAGTAAATAAACATCGCGCCAGCAAAAAACCACCAAAAATTAATGGGTTTAAAATGCCAGTTGATCACATAGAATTTCCAAAATTGAAAGCCGCCCATGGCCAATAAAAAGACCAGGAATCCGTCAACTAGAAAATTCAGCACTCGGGTACCATCTCCCACTTTTTGCAAGTTTTCATTCATCTGGCAAAAATATTGGCTTTAACCCATTAAATTTCAATAGTCAACCAAGAGAACTATTTACTTTTGCGCAAATTGTCCCAAAAATGCATTTGATAGAAGATTTACAATGGAGGGGAATGATCCAAGACATCATGCCCGGAACAAAGGAATTATTGGAAAAGGAAATGGTTTCAGGTTATATTGGTTTTGACCCTACTTCAGACAGTCTGCATATTGGTAGTCTGGTTCCAATCCTACTCTTGGTGCATCTTCAAAAAGCGGGGCATAAACCCTTTGCCCTGGTGGGCGGTGCAACAGGAATGGTGGGAGATCCCAGTGGTAAAAGTGAGGAAAGAAACCTTTTAAGTGAAGAAACCCTGCAGTTTAACCAAGAAGGTGTGCGCAAACAACTGAGCAAATTCTTGGACTTTAACTCTGACAAACCCAATGCAGCTGTCATGGTCAACAACTATGACTGGTTCAAAGATTTTAGCTTTTTACACTTTATCCGTGATGTGGGTAAGCATATTACTGTGAACTATATGATGTCTAAAGACAGTGTAAAAAAACGTCTGGAAGGCGAAACCGGGATGAGTTTTACAGAATTCACTTACCAATTGGTTCAGGGTTATGATTTTTATTGGTTGTACCAGAACCGCAATTGCAAACTACAAATGGGTGGTTCTGACCAATGGGGCAATATTGTTACGGGTACCGAACTAATCAGAAGAAAAGCCGGCGGCGAAGCTTTTGCCTTTACCTGCCCCCTCATTACCAAGGCCGATGGTGGCAAGTTTGGTAAAACTGAAAAAGGCAATGTTTGGCTGGACCCCAAGAAAACCAGCCCCTACCAATTCTATCAGTTCTGGTTAAACGCCAGTGACGAAGACGCCAAAAAATGGATTAAGATCTTCACCCTTCTTTCTATTCAAGAGATTGAAACCCTTTTAGAACAACAAGAAGCAGCACCCCATGAGCGTGCTTTACAAAAGAAACTAGCAGAAGAACTCACCTGTTTTGTACATAGCCGTGCCGATTATGATTTTGCTGTAAAAGCGTCTGAGATCTTATTTGGAAATGCCACTACCGAGATTCTCCAAAGCCTCAATGAAGAGCAACTTTTACAAGTTATGGAAGGCGTGCCTAGCATTGAGATTTCCCGTGTAACACTCGTGGAAGGATATGATTTGGTGAGCTTTTTGGCCGATACCCAGATCTTCCCCAGCAAGGGAGAAGCCCGTAAAATGTGGCAGGCTGGTGGCTTGAGTTTGAACAAATCCAAGATCTCTACTGAAAAAGCAAGCGTTGTCTTAGCCGATTTATTACAAGACAAATACTTGCTGGTACAGAAGGGTAAGAAAAACTATTATCTTGTTATAGTGGTATAGCCCAACTGTTTCATTCCTCTTTTTTCTATGTATTTTTTCACTTTTTAAATAAACCCCTAAAATGAACAAAACACAGTTTGCAGTTTTAACATTGGCATTTTTTTTGTTTTCCTTTAATTTAAATGCACAAACTTTACTTACCGAAGGTCAGGTTGAAGTAATTAATAACGTTGAATATGGCTATGTCATTACCAATACTCAATCCAAGGATGATTATGAACGCTACGAGGTTAAATTCTATGTCAACAATAGAGGCTGCACTAGATATTTACCAATGAAACAAACTGTTTCATTTTCTGAAAAAAATCAGAATATTCTTGCCGAATTTAACGTTACAAATGCTACTGGTAAAAGATTCACCAATAAAAGCAGAACACTATATCTATCAGATTGGAATTATACCATTCAAAACGATATTGATGGAAAAGGCTTAATTGGAAAAAAGATTCAAATTGGTTACTATTTCAGAAAAGATGATGCCATTGGTGGTACAGAAGTAATTCTAACTCCAAAAGGTGAAAAACCACAAGTAAAGGTTTTTGCACCTGTTTTACCTGATTAGTCAAACTGCTATTTAATAGCTTTAATTTCTTTCCACATAGCTTCGGCAACAAATTGTTGACCTGCGGGATTAAGGTGTACTCGATCAGAAGTCAGTACACCTTTTTCTTTGTTTTCAGGGTTGTTCTTTAATGAATACTCATGAAACAAGTTTCTTAGGTCTACCAAGGGCAACTGTTTTTTAGCCGCAAAGCTGCGAATCCAACCACTATATAGATTTAGGTCTCCGTCTTGCTGATTGCTATTGTCATGACGCTCCCCAATGGCTGCAGGTGTACAAAGGATTACTTTGGCCCCACCAGCTTGAATCTTGGTAACCAGTGCCTCATAGAACTTCCCAAATTTGTCATAGTCGGTTCCCGTTCCAGAACTAGCTTTATGCCAAACATCGTTCACGCCAATATAAATAAGTACTATGTCTGGGCTTTTTTGCAATACATCCTGCTCCAAACGTAAATACAAGTCATATACTTTGTTTCCACTCACCCCAGCCCCAATAGTTTCGTATTTATCTGTTAACCCCTCTTTTTGAATAATGGTATCAATTAAACGGATATATCCACCAGGATTCACTCCAGCTTGAGTAATACTATCTCCAAAAAACAAGACTTTCTTTTTCTTGTCATATCTAAAAGACATTAGGATCATGCAGGCTACAAATACGCCCAGTAAAATGAGTTTGTTGGTCATGGCTTAGATTGAATCGATTTAATTAGGCAATAAATATAATTGTTAAAAACTTGATTACCCTTTCAAACTTCCTGATTTTCTAAGAGATATCTGTTGATTTAGGTGCTTCAAATAACTATTTTTGCAGTAGCAGTAGGTATTTGAGCAGAATAGCCTTAAAAAATTTGGAACATTTTGCGCGCAACCCTATTTTTGCAGCCCATTCAATCAAACGGTGGGGGAATTGCCTGATAGTATAAGGGTAGTACAACTGATTTTGGTTCAGTATGTCTTGGTTCGAATCCAGGTCGGGCAACAAGTGACCCGCAGCATTAGCTGCGGGTTTTTCTTTTTAGCGAATGAGCTGAGCTAGCTCAAGCGAATAAGCAAAAAAGAAAAACTAGCCACGCGATAGCGGGGCGTGGTCACTTGGGTAATGCCCCTCAAAAGGAAGCCTGCGAGCAAGCGCAGCGCAGCGAACAGGCAATCCAGTCAAATAAGCCCCAGCGAGCGCAGCAATGCTGGCAGAAAAATTTCCCTCTTATTAAAGATGCGACCTCCGGGAGCCCTCAAACCCCAGCGGCGCAGCAATGCTGGAAGAAAAATCACCCTCCTATTAAAGATGCGACCTCCGGGAGCCCTCAAGCCCCAGCGAGCGCAGCAATGCTGGACAGAAAAGCCCCCTCATTCAAAAATCCTATTAGCAAATCTCCCACCTATTCCTCCCAAAAAAACCTAAAATTATTTTACTTTTCAAATTTTTTCCCAAATACAGAACTTTTTTCCATATTTGTATTGGAATAAGATTTTCAAAATTGCTTCTTTTTAAAAACTTGCTTAAAAGCTAAATGGTTATTATTTCCAGACCACATATAGAGTCATTTATCAAGAAGAATCCGCTTTCAGCTAGTTCTTTAAACAATTGGTATATCAAGACAAAAAATGCAAACTGGAGTAATATAAATGAAACCAAACAAATTTATCCCGCTTGTGATTATATAGGAAATGATCGGTATGTTTTCAATGTAGGAGGAAATAATTATCGCTTAATTGCAATGATTCATTTCTCAAAAAGAACAGTTTATATCAGAGCAATCTTAACACACCCCGAATATGATGATTTAAGCAGAAAGGGATTATTAGAAAAAATATAAACTATCTAAAAAAATAGGAACCATGAAAATTGAAAATAAGCAACAGTATTACTTAGCCATGGCAGAGATTGAACAGTACCTTGAAAAGGGTTTTACTAGTCTTACAGTAGAGGAAGATGAGCAACTTTACACTTTGACACGAGCAGTTGAATCTTGGGAAATTGCTGCATATCCTATGCCAATAAATCCATCACTTAAAGACATATTGAACCATATTATGTTTACAAAAGATCTCAATCAAACACAATTATCAGCAATACTGAATATTTCAAAAAGTGCTTTATCTGAATTTCTAAGCGGAAATAAAAAACCAAATTTAGAAGTAGCTAAGCAACTGCACACCCAATTTCAAATTGATGGTAATCTATTGCTAGAAAGTTTATAAAAATTGTATTATTCAAAGCCCCAACAAAAAAGGAACCACCGGTTCCTTTCAAAAAATCATTCTACATCTTCCCAATACACCTCCCCAAACTCTCCTCCCACCCCTTCAACTCAATTCCATAATCCCGCACCAAATCGCTTGTATCCATCACAGAATAACTCGGCCTCTTTGCCGGTGTAGGATACTCGGAAGACGCAATAGGCAACACCCTTGTCTCCTTCCCTGCAATCCTCCCTATCGCCCCAGCAAAATCACACCAAGAAATCACCCCCGTATTGCTAAACTGATACACTCCATAATGCGCATTACCCTTTTCAATACTCACTATAATTTTGAGTATCGCCTCCGCCAAATCAGCAGCATAAGTAGGAGAACCAATCTGATCCGCCACAACCTTTAACTCTGGTCTATCATTCATCAAACGCAACATGGTCTTGACAAAATTATTCCCATGTACGCTATACACCCAGGAAGTTCTAATTACAATACTCTGAGAACAATTATTCAAAGCCAATTGCTCACCCATCCATTTGGAATGTCCATAATAGTTCACAGGATTAGTGGCAGTATGAATGGTATAAGGGCTGGTTCCATTGCCATCAAACACATAGTCAGTAGAAATGGTAATTAACTTTGCATTTATCAATGCACATTGCTGCGCAATCAATCCCACCGACTCCGCATTGGTAGTAAAAGCTAATTCCTGCTCAGTCTCCGCCTTATCCACTGCTGTATAAGCCGCACAATTGATAAAATAATCTGGCTGGTGATTTTTAAAAAATGGTGCAATGGTTTCAGGCTTTGACAAATCCAACTCATCCCTTCCTGTAAACATGAATTCAAAAGCATCTGAATAATCCGCAACAAGCTGTTGGATCTCCCAACCAAGTTGCCCATTTTTACCTGTAACAACAATCAATGGCTTTGACATAATTTCAATTTGATGGTACAAAAAAGGGCCAAACGGAATTCCGGATTGGCCCTTTTCTAATGTTAAAGAATCTTATTTTGAACTAACAAATTCTTTGGGTTGTTTGGACCATTCTTCTTTTGGTAAAGATTTAAAGTAGTCATAGGTTTTTTTCAAACCTTCTGCCCTATCAACCTTAGGTTCCCAACCCAACAATTGTTTGGCCTTAGTGATATCTGGTTTACGTTGCTTAGGATCATCCACAGGCAAATCCTTGTAAATGATTTTAACAGAAGAACCAGTTAGTTTCAAAACTTCTTCTGCAAAATCTTTTAAAGTGATTTCATTGGGGTTTCCAATATTTACCGGCATGGTATAATCACTCATCAACAACCTATAAATGCCTTCAACCAAATCGTCTACATAACAGAAAGAACGGGTTTGACTACCATCACCAAAAACAGTAAGGTCTTCTCCACGTAACGCTTGTCCAATAAAAGCAGGCAATGCTCTTCCATCATTGAGTCGCATACGAGGACCATAAGTATTAAAAATGCGGATAATCCTAGTTTCAACACCATGGAAAGTATAATAAGCCCTGGTAATAGATTCCATAAAGCGCTTGGCTTCATCATAAACACCTCTAGGACCTACTGGGTTTACATTACCCCAGTACTCTTCTGTTTGAGGATGCACGGCTGGATCTCCATATACTTCACTGGTAGAAGCTACCAACATTCTAGCACCTTTTGCTTTGGCCAATCCAAGACAGTTATGGGTTCCTAACGCACCTACTTTTAGGGTTTGGATAGGAATTTTCAAATAGTCAATAGGACTAGCTGGAGAGGCAAAATGTAGGATATAATCTAAATGCCCTGGTACATGAATGTACTTGGAAACATCGTGGTGATAGAATTCAAAATTTTCCAATTTGAACAAATGTTCAATATTGCGAATATCACCAGTAATCAGGTTGTCCATGCCAATAACATGGTAACCTTCTTTGATAAAACGATCGCAAAGGTGCGAACCCAAGAAACCAGCTGCACCAGTAATTAAAATTCTTTTCTGTGACATAATTTTGTTTTTAAGGTCTGCCAATGCTTTCATAATGATATCCTAGATCTAACATTTGTTTGTTTTCAAACAGGTTACGACCATCGAAAATCACTTTGTTTTTCAATTTGCTTTCAATGATTTCAAAATCTGGTGTTCTGAACTCACTCCACTCAGTGGCAATGATCAGTGCATCGGCTCCAGCCAAAGAGCTATACTGGTCATTAGCATAGTTGGCTACGTGACCAATCTGTGCTTGCACATTAGGCATAGCTTCAGGATCATAAGCAGTAACAGTTGCACCCGCAGCAGTTAAGGCTTTGATAATGTATAAAGCTGGTGCTTCACGAATATCATCTGTATTGGGTTTGAATGCCAATCCCCATAATGCAAAATGTTTGCCTTTTAAATCATGGTTGAAATAAGCATTGATTTTGGGCATCAAATGTAATTTCTGTTTTTCATTCACATCTTCTACCGCTTTCAGAATTTGGAAATCATAGCCTACTTCTTCTGAAGACATAATCAATGCTTGAACGTCTTTGGGGAAACAGCTACCGCCATATCCAATACCGGGGAACAAGAAGCGCTTACCA
Source organism: Chitinophaga pinensis (assembly GCA_943372255.1). Lineage (GTDB taxonomy): Bacteria > Bacteroidota > Bacteroidia > Chitinophagales > Chitinophagaceae > Sediminibacterium > Sediminibacterium pinensis_M. Next base: position 3,501 of record CALRXZ020000119.1, on the reverse strand, counting down.
ATACGATCATCACTACCAATACCCTTACGAACCATGTCTACATCGGCACCAACTTTTTCACAAAGCACGGCCACTTCATTCATGAAAGAGATCTTAGTTGCCAAGAAACTGTTGGCAGCATATTTGGTTAACTCGGCAGATTTTTCATCCATATAAATGATGGGGTTACCCTGACGCACAAAGGGAGCATACAAATCGCCCATTACTTTACGTGCCCTATCTGAGCTAGCACCAATGACAACGCGATCTGGCTTCATAAAGTCATCAACCGCCACACCTTCACGCAGAAACTCTGGGTTAGAAACCACGTCAAAATCACCTTTAAAGTTGGCAGCAATAGCAGCCCTTACTTTAGCAGCAGTTCCAACAGGAACGGTACTCTTGTCAACAATTACTTTATAGTCAGTTAGAATTTTACCAAGATCATTGGCAACTCCTAAAATGTATTTTAAATCGGCAGAACCATCGGCTCCTGGAGGAGTTGGAAGGGCTAGAAAAATAATTTCTGCGTCCTTAATGCCTTCTTCCAAATTTGTAGTGAATTTCAATCGCCCTTCTCGCGTATTACGCAGAAAGATCTTTTCTAAACCTGGCTCATAAATGGTAATCTCGCCATTGGACAATTTGGCAACTTTTTTTGGATCAATGTCAACACAAGTGACTTTGATACCTGTCTCGGCAAAACAGGTTCCTGATACTAATCCAACATATCCGGTACCTACAACTGCTATACGCATAATTAACGGTTTAAATAAGCTAATAAATTCTCTGTAATATAAGACAATTGTTCCATATCTAACTCAGTATGTATAGGCAAAGAAATTACCCTTTCTGTGAGCCAGTCTGTGGTTTTCAAATCCAAATTGGGCAAATCAAATGCTGCAAACATCTTTTGACGATGCCCAGGAACTGGGTAATAAATCATTGAAGGAATTTTCTTCTCTGCCAAATAATCTACTAAACCATCTCTATCTACCCCTTCTAACAATAGGGTATATTGGTGGTAAACGTGATTGCTATAGGATGCCACAAAGGGTGTTGTAATTTGTTCATGACTTGCAAAAGCTGCATTGTAAAAACTGGCGGCCGTTTGTCTGGCAATAATATATTTATCCAATTCCCTCAGTTTCACATTCAGTATGGCAGCTTGTATACTATCTAAGCGGGAATTACATCCTACCATTTCATGATAATACCTTGTTTGTTGACCATGGTTGGCAATCATTTTCATCTTGTGCGCTAAAGCTGCATCATTTGTAAAAATGGCCCCACCATCGCCGTAGGCACCTAAGTTTTTACTTGGATAAAATGAGGTAGTTCCAATGGTTCCAATGGTTCCTGTTTTTTTAACAGTTCCGTCTGCAAATTGATACTCTGCACCAATGGCTTGTGCATTGTCTTCAATAACAGCAAGTCCATATTCTTGGGCAATAGCCATAATGGCTTCCATGGGTGCTGCATGTCCATACAAATGCACAGGAACAATGGCTTTTGTTTTTGGCGTGATGGCTTTTCTCAAAGCCTCTGGATCCATGCAAAAAGTCTGGGGATCCACTTCTACAAAAACGGGTTTTAATTTTAGCAAAGCAACCACTTCTGTTGTGGCTATATAGGTAAATGAGGGTGTAATTACTTCGTCACCAGGTTGTAAATCTAGGGCCATCATGGCAATTTGCAAAGCATCTGTACCATTGGCGCAAGGGATGGTGTATCCAGAACCCTGGTATCCATTCAATGCAGCTGTAAAATCTTGAACAGCTTTTCCGTTAATATAAGCAGCAGAATCTAACACCTCATGAATGGCGGCATCAACTTCTGTTTTGATTTTCAAATACTGATTTTTGGTGTCCACCATTTGAATTGGCCGCATAGTCTATCAAGTTAATTGGTTCACAAATCTACATCAAAATAAAATCAAATTAGAATTTGCTACTATGGGATTATCCCTGAAAAGCTGGCAATTATTGTGTTATTTTACAATCTTGTACAATAAATGAAACTATTCTATCAAATATTCCTTCGGGCCTATCCTTTTGCTGCAAGAATTCTTGCTTTTTTTAATGAAAAAGCAAAAAAATGGGTCCGTGGAAGAAAGGGAATTTTCCCTTCTATTGAACAAGCACTTAGCGAAAACCATGCTCCCATTATTTGGATGCACTGTGCCTCATTGGGAGAATTTGAACAAGGCAGACCTTTGTTAGAATCTTTAAAAAATAAATACCCCAACTATTTTATTTTATTGAGTTTTTTTTCCCCTTCGGGATATGAAGTGCGTAAAAATTATGAAGGAGCCAACCATGTTTGTTATTTACCCATGGATGGCCCAATCAATGCCAAAAGGTTTTATGATTTGTCGAGCCCTAGTTTGGTCATATTTGTAAAATATGAGTTTTGGTATTATTATAGTTTGGAAGCATCTAAAAGAAAGATTCCCATGTTACTGGTGTCTGGAATTTTTAGACCCTCTCAAGTTTTTTTTCAATTTTATGGGGGATTCTATAGAAAACTGTTATCCCATTTCAGTCATCTATTTGTCCAAGAACAAGGATCTTTTGATTTACTTAAAGGAATTGGCTTAGAAAGTAGATCCAGCATCAGTGGCGACACCCGTTTTGACAGAGTCATTAGTATTGTTCAAAACTTTGAACCTATTGAAGCCATTGAACATTTTAGTAAACATAAACAAATAATAGTAGCCGGGAGTACCTGGGCCGAGGACGATGAAGAATTGAACCATTTCTTACACGCAAATCCCCAGGTTTTTGCCATTATTGCACCTCATGAAATTATTGTAGAAAGATTAGAGGAATGTTTAAAATGGTATCCTAATGCCATGCTATATTCTAAGTACTTAGACTTGTTTTTAGAAGGTAAAGCCCCCAATCATATACAAGTTTTAATCATCAACAATTATGGCATGTTGACCCGTTTATACCATTATGCCAGCATCTGCTTAGTAGGTGGTGGCTTTGGTGGCGATGGCGTTCACAATGTATTGGAAGCTGCCGTTTATGGCAAGCCAGTTTTGATTGGGCCTATCTATGACAAATACTTAGAAGCCGTTGAATTAGTTGATAATGGTGGATGCATCTGCGTTGAAAATGCTTTGGAACTGGAAGAGAAACTAATAGAATTGCTTTCTCAAGACCAAACTGCATATGAGGAATCTAGCAAAGCAGCCAGGGAATATGTGTATTCTAAAGCCGGAGCAACAAAGACTATTTTAGATTATATTCAGGCAAATCGCCTTTTGACCAACTGATCAAAATGGCCTACAATTTCTGAACGCTCATTCCACCCCAATTTCACCTTTAATTCTCTTTGAATCCAATAATGGGCTTCTGGAAAAATAGCAAAACTATTGATGGTTTTTAAACTGCGTTCGAACATGGTTTCATCGCCACGGAAAAGTTCATTGATAAATAAGTAGCGATCATTGATCCCTATGGCTTTTTTCAAGTCAACAATAGGTGTGTCTTGAAAATTGTTGGCCAATTCCTT
>CALRXZ020000118.1:0-12619 GCA_943372255.1 Chitinophaga pinensis | reverse complement strand
AAACCTGTGGCAAAATCAGCAACTCCCGTAGCAAAACCAGCAGCTAAACCTGCTGCTAAACCAATACCTGCACCAGCACCAGCTCCTGCAGCACCTGTTCAAAAGGCAAAAGCACCAGTGGCCAAAACGCCGGCACCTCCAGCTCCTCCGGTTAAACCCGTGAGAAAAGCTCCAGAGCCCATTAAGGACCTGAAATTGCCCAAGACCAACACCAAGTCAAGTGTGCCTTATAAGCCCATGTACACGCCTCTAGAAAAAAGAGAAGAGCTTTCTTCTACAGCCAACCAATCCATTGTTAAATACAGTGATGCGGACCTGGCCGATTTCAAAGAACTGATTTCTAAGAAATTAGAAGCAGCTAAGAAAGAACTGGCTTATTTACAAGGATTAATTACACGTAAGGATGAAATGGGCGGAGACAATGACGATGCTCGTTACATGACCATGGAAGACGGCAGTATGAGTATGGAAAGAGAGCAGTTGAGCCAAATGGCCAGCCGCCAAATTACTTATATTGACCATCTGGAAAAAGCCCTGATGCGCATTGAGAATAAAACATACGGTATATGCCGTGTAACAGGAAAGTTGATTGACAAAGCCCGTTTAAGAGCCGTACCCCATGCTACTTTGAGTTTGGAGGCTAAACTTGGACTGGCAAAACACCCCGGTGAACAATAAGAACTAAATTTTGATTGAAACTAAAAGAGGATGCCCAAAAGCATCCTCTTCTTTTTGACACTGTCTCATAAAGTGTGTAAGTAAAATATATGGGTTCAGCTTTTTAATTAAAGTTGGACCCTTTTTTCAAAGATAGTTAAGAACTGATTTAGGATAAGTCCCCAGTTATGTATAGGCATTGTCCATTTTTTAGTAGCCTCCCTTAGGGCTAAAAATACAGATTTTAGAACAGCTTCATCTGTAGGGAATGATAATTTGTTTTTAGTGTACTTTCTAATCTTACCATTCAAGTTTTCAATCAGATTGGTGGTATAAATGATTTTTCTGATTTCTAAGGGAAAGTCAAAAAATACAGTAAGCTCTTCCCAGTTGTCTTCCCATGATTTTACAGCATAGGGATATTTGCGACCCCAAGTATTTACCAGGTCTTCTAATGCAGCTCTTGCAGCTTGTTTTGTTGGTGCATCATAAATCTGTTTCATGTCCCTTGTAAATGCCTTTTTTTCTTTCCATACTACATATCTGCTGGAGTTTCTGATCTGATGAACCACACAGATTTGTGTATTTGATTCAGGGAATACTTGCTTAATAGTTTCAGTAAATCCATTGAGATTATCGGTGGCTGTGATCAAAATATCCTCAACGCCTCTGGCCTTTAAATCGGTTAATACACCGAGCCAAAATGAGGCGCTTTCGTTTCTGCCCAACCACATACCCAATACCTCTTTTTGCCCGTCCCTATTGAGTCCTACTGCCAAATAGATAGTTTTGTTAATCACTTTACTGTTCTCGCGAACTTTAAAAACTATACCATCCATCCAAACCACTAAATACACTGATTCTAAAGATCTGTTTTGCCAAGCTATAATGTCACTGGCCACTGCATCAGTGATTCTAGAAATAGTGGCGGTAGACACTTGAAAATTGTACACCTCCCTAATTTGTTCTTCTATGTCACTAACAGTCATCCCTTTGGCATACAGGGATACAATCACATTTTCCAACCCATCCACCATACTTTGCCTTTTAGGGATCAACATGGGATTGAAAGAAGCATCTCGATCTCGAGGAACCTGAATCTGAGATTCGCCATAAGAAGTCTTTATTTTCTTCTTGGAATAGCCATTACGGGAGTTGGAATCAGGCATTTTTTCGTGCTTGTCATAACCTAGATGAGCATCTAATTCCCCTTCCAAGATTTTTTCAATACCCCGCTTTTGTAATTCGGCTAGGAATGAATTCAATTCTTCCCCAGTTTTAAATTGCTTTAAAAAAGCATCTGAGAGCATTTGTTCTTTGTCCATAATCTAAACTGTGTTTTAAAGTTAAAAAAAGTGAGGGATAAGTTGGGGTGCACCCCAACTTATCCCTCACTTACACAGTTTATAAAACAGTCCCTTCTTTTTTTATAAAGTTCTTTTGTTTTAAACTTCTCACTCCTCTAAATTTTCCCCTACCACTTGTGGGAGGGGTGCCCGCAGGGCGGGGTGGGTCACTTCTCACTTCTCACTTCTCACTTCTTCCTCCTTTCTTCACTCTTCACTCTTCACTTTCTTCCTCCTCTCTTCACTCTTATCTTTTATCTCTTCACTTTATTTCACTTCTTGCATATCTACCAGCCTACGGTAAATGCCATTCTTAGCAAGCAGTTCATCATGATTCCCACGCTCTGCAATCTCACCTTTTTGTAACACAATAATTTCATCTGCGTGTCTAATAGTTGAGAGTCTATGCGCAATCACAATAGAAGTACGGTTCTGCATCATATTATTAATGGCGTCTTGTACCAGTCTTTCACTCTCTGTATCAAGGGCAGATGTAGCTTCATCCAAGATCAAAATAGGAGGGTTTTTGAGCACGGCCCTGGCAATGGTGACACGCTGTCTTTCACCACCAGACAATTTGGAACCACGGTCTCCAATATTGGTATCAAAACCAGCTTCTTTTAGTTCAATAAAATTATAGGCATTGGCCACTTTAGCCGCATGCAAAATGGCTTCAGGACTACTATTGTCAATCCCCAATGCAATATTGTTGGCAATGGTATCATTGAACAAAATGGGCTCCTGGGTTACAATCCCCATGAGGTTGCGAACGCTATTCAAACTATACTCTTTAATGTTCACCCCATCTATCAATAATTCTCCCTCGCTTACATCGTGAAAACGAGGCACCAAATCTGCCAAGGTACTTTTGCCCGCACCAGAAGAACCAACCAGGGCAATGGTTTTACCCTTTTCAATGGTTAGGTTGATATTTTTTAAAATGCTGATTTCGTCATAATTAAATGACACATTTCTAAACTCAATACTATGGTTAAACTGCGCAATGGTTTTGGCATCAGGCTTGTCTACAACGGTAATGGGTGCTTTTAAAATTTCTTCAATTCTTTCAATGGCAGCACTGCCTCTTTGTGCATTGTAAAAAGAAGTAGACAAACTCTTAGCAGGGTTAATGATTTGTGTAAAGAAGAGGATATAAGTAATAAAATTTTCCGGACTCAAACCCGCTTCACCTCTTAGTACCAAGAGCCCACCAAACCAAAGAATACAAGAGAGTACCAATACGCCCAAGAACTCAGACATGGGAGAAGCCAGGTCTCTTCTAAAATTCATCTTGTTGCGAATATGGTTAAGGGTATCATTGGTATCAAAGAATTTGTTGCGCAAAATCTTCTCGGCGTTAAAAGCCTTGATCACGCGCAGACCACCCAGGGTCTCATCCAAGATAGACATGAGCGTTCCCAATTGCTCCTGAGAACTGGTAGATTGTTTTTTCAAAGACCTGCTCACCCTACCAATGATAAAACCAGTTAGGGGTAACAAGACCAATAAGAATAGGGAGAGGGCAGGGCTCATAGCCACCATAATGGCCAAGATGATCAGAATCTGCAAAGGATCCCTGATCAGGCCTTCCAATGTACTCATCACAGACCATTCAATCTCATTGGCGTCATTGCTCATCCGGCTAATGATATCGCCTTTGCGCTGTTCCGTGAAAAAACCAATGGGTAGTTCCAAGATCTTGGCATAGAGGTCTGAACGGAGTTTGGTCATTACATAATTGCGCATGGGAGCCAACACGCGATAAGAAAGGTATACAAATACGTTTTTTAAAAAGATGGATACCACCATCAAAATACAGATGGCTGCCAGCGCATAGACCTTGCTATGTTGCTGAATCAGGTCATTCATCCCGTATTTGATATAGGCTTGCAGCGCATTGGCTGTCAATGCAAATTCGGGTTTGGCCAGTGCTGCTTGTTGTCCTTTTTCAAAGAGCATTTGTAAAAAAGGTGCCAGCAAAGCCAATGATACCAAGGAGAAGAGCACCGAGAGCAGGTTGAACACTACATAGAGGCCAATATTGCGTTTTTTATCTTTGAGGTAGAAAAGTATGCGTGAAAATCGCTTCATAATCAGGAAAAACGGTTAATACACGGCAAAGTAACTAATTTTACCGCCAATCAAATGTTAGAAAATGGAGGAAGGAAAGCGCCAACGGCAGGTGGCAAGTGCCCTGCAAGAAGAAATGAACGATATTTTCAGGAGACTGAACTTGAATATGATAGATGGTGGAATGGTATCTATATCTTCTATTAAAGTAACACCAGACCTCTTAGAAGCTAGAATCTATATTAGCTTGTTTCAGGTAAAAGATGCTACGGCTGTCATGAAAACCATTGAAGCAAGGGCTTGGGAAATCAAGAAAGAATTAGCCAGCAGGGTCAAGCACCAATTGAGAAGAATCCCTGTCTTACACTTCTATCTAGATGATACTTTGGACTATGTATTCAAAATGGAAGAAGTGTTCCGTAAATTAAAAGAAGACAAACCTGCTACACCTACTACAGATCCCGAAGCTGAATAAGCCCGTATGAACCTATTATTTGCCTGGCGCTATTTCAAGTCAAAGAAATCCACCAATGCCATCAATCTGATTGCATGGATTAGTGTGGTAGCCATTGGCGTAGGCGCAGCAGCGCTGATCTTGGTCTTAAGTGTGTTCAATGGTTTTGAGGGTTTGGTAAAAGGGCTATACGCCGATTTTTACGCCGATGTACGCATCGCGCCAGCAGAAGGAAAATTCATCAGCATCAATACCGCACAGTGGCAAAACATACAGTCTACCAAGGGGCTGCAAGCCATGAGTGGGGTAGTAGAAGAAAAAGCCGTGCTCACCAATGGAGACTGTTCTTCCATAGTCTATATCCGCGGTGTAGATAGTACTTACACTGCCGTGAGCAAATTGAATACCCATATTAGAAGGGGCAAGTTTGCATTAGGTACGGCCGAGCAACCCAGTTTGGTGGTTGGGGTTGGCATTGAAAACGCAGCTTGCTTGGACGTAGAAAGACCCGCGGGTCCGGTTACCCTCTATATGCCCAATAGACAGTCTAGCAATTTTGCCTCCGGCGATGCACTCAATGCCTATAATGCAACAGCCCTAGGTGCTTTTATGGTGCAACAAGATTTTGACAACAAATACGCGTTTAGCAATATTGACTTTATGCGATTTATGTTGGGTCTGCATGCAGACCAATATTCCGCTATTGATATTAGAGCAGGAGCCAATGCAGACCAAGTAAAAAAAGACCTGCAAGCCAAGCTGGGTAAGGCTTATCTAGTGCAAACCCGCTACGAGCAGAATCAGAGTTTGTATACCGTGATGCAGATTGAAAAATGGGTGATCTATGGCATTCTTTCTTTGATTTTAGTAGTGGCAGCCTTTAATATGATTGGCGCACTCACCATGTTGGTGCTAGAAAAACAAAAAGATATATCGGTCTTGCAAGCCATGGGTGCCAGTCAGCAACGCATTCAGTGGATCTTTATCAGCGAAGGATTATTACTAGCTGGTTTGGGTGGTGGTGCAGGCATGTTACTAGCCGCACTGGTCTGCTGGATCCAAATCAAATTTGAACTCATCAAATTGGGTGGCAATACTTTTGTCATTGATTATTACCCCGTAAAAATGTTAGCAGCAGATTTTGCACTAGTTGGGGTCACCGTATTTTTGATTGCACTTATTGCAGCCTACCTGCCTTCTAGAAAAGCCAGTCTGCAAGCCTTCTCCTTAAAGTCTTAAGTTAGTACCAATAAAAATGCCGCTCATGCAAGCGGCAGATTTAGTATCTATTTATTTTGACTTTTGACTTTTTAATTTTGACTTATCATTAATAATCACCCAAGGTTTCAGGTAATTGAGCCAGCGCTTTTTCTAATTGTGCGTCACTAGGAGCAATTCCATGCCATTCGTGGCTGCCTTCCATAAAGTCAACACCCTTACCCATCTTGGTTTTCATGAGTATACAAATGGGTTTGCCCTGACCTGTCATAGACTTGGCTTTGTCAATACAAGCCACAAGTTCTGCCATATTGTTGCCATCTACATTTAATACGGTCCAGTTAAAAGCTTCAAACTTGGCTTGTAAGCTTTCTAAAGACAGAACCTTGCTAGTAGGTCCGTCAATTTGTTGGCCATTCAAATCAACAGTAGCAATCAAGTTGTCTACTTTGTTGTGGGCAGCAAACATAATGGCTTCCCAGTTTTGGCCTTCTTGCAATTCACCATCGCCATGCAAAGAGAAAACCAAATGTGGGTCTTCGTTAATCTTTTTGGTTAAAGCGGCACCAATGGCAACGCTCATTCCCTGACCCAAAGAACCACTGGCTACGCGCACACCGGGAAGGTGCTCGTGGGTAGTAGGGTGACCTTGCAAACGGGAATTGATTTTACGGAAACTAGCTAGTTCCTTTACTTCAAAATATCCGCTGCGAGCTAGGGCAGAATAGTAAACAGGAGAAATATGTCCAATAGACAGGAAGAACAAGTCTTCATTCTTACCATCCATTTTAAAATCGGTGTGGTGGTGCATGCTGTGGAAGAACAGGGCGGAAAAATAGTCAGAACAACCCAAAGACGCACCGGGGTGACCGCTTTGAACCGCGTGTACCATGCGTAAAACATCTCTTCTCATTTGTGAAGCGTTCCTTTCCAGATCCTGTATGCTTGCCATATTTCTTGTTTTCAGGCTGCGAAGATAAAAGCTAAATGCTAATTAGACGTCTTTGAAAGGATTTATTTAGTTTTGCCACTCTTAAAAAGACCACTATGTCAGAAGCAATAGCATTGATTACCATAGACGCAGAAGAAACCATGTCAAAAGCCATTGGGCATTTGGAACAGGAATTGACCAGAATCAGGGCCGGAAAAGCTACCCCAGGATTGGTAGACGGCATACATGTAGAATATTATGGTGCCCCTACTTTAATTAGTCAGGTAGCCAATATCACGGTTTTGGACGCCAGAACCATCAGCATCCAACCTTGGGAGAAAAACATGTTGGCACCCATTGAACGTTCTATTATGCAGGCCAATATTGGCATTACACCGCAGAGCGATGGGGTTCAGATTCGTTTGTTCATGCCACCACTTACAGAAGAGCGCCGCCGCGAGTTTGTGAAAAGGGCAAGTGGAGAAGGAGAACAGTCTAAAGTGGCCATCCGCAATATCCGCCGCGATAGCATTGAGCAAATCAAGAAATTGCAAAAAGACGGTTTGAGTGAAGACGTTGCCAAAGACGCAGAAAAAACCATTCAAGACCTAACTGATAAATTCATTGCACTGGTTGAAAAACACCTAGCTGCAAAAGAAAAAGAAATGATGACTATCTAAATATAGTTCTAAGAAAATTGATCAAGGTTCGGATGAAAGTCCGGACCTTTTTTATTTAGGGGTTCTCTCCCGACGTATAAAAATTGGGTTCAAAAACTAGCCTATTTAAATATGATTTATTATAATATTGAAAACTTTTCTCCCACTCTTTTTAAAATAATCGCAAATTCTATGGTATGAAGAACTAAAAATGTGCTCTATATTAGAAGTTGTACTACTTCAATGCATATATGTGAGTTTTAATTCAGAAAATGACAATTCTATTTGGCAGGATCTTCTTAAGGGAGATAAGAATGCTTTAGCAAAGCTGATGCAATCATTTTTTCGGCCTCTTGCAAATTATGGATTAAGGTTTACTTCTGACAAAGAGTTAATTAAAGATTCTGTTCAAGAATTATTCATTGTTTTATGGGAGCGAAGAAACCAATTAGCAACTTCTGTAAATCTTAAATCATATCTATTTACATCATTTAGACGATTGTTACTTAGAAAGATCAAAAAACTACACAAAACATCCACTATAAATTTGGACCCAATTTATATGGAATCTTTTTCCTTTGTTTTAGGAATTGACAATAAAATGATTGCATCGGAACAAGCCAAAAATTTATCTAAGCACTTTAATGAACTAATTGACAAATTACCCGCTCGTCAAAAAGAAGTAGTTTATTTAAAGTTTTTCGAGACGTTAAGTAGAGAAGAAATTGCCAATGTTTTAGAAATAGCACCTCAAACTGTATCCAATATCCTTCAAATTGCTTTAGTAAAGTTGAAAAGCGCTACTCCAGAATCTGTTTGGAAGCTATATAAAATACTATCGGTGTTATTATTTGTCGAAAATATATTTAGTTGAATCCATGGTATGGAATTAAATAGTTGGTCTCTATAATTTTTAACACTTCATTTTTGTATGATAATACAAGATCCATATTTGCATTATAGCCTTGAAGATTTCTTCTGGGATGAGCGTTTTAGAACGGATGTGATGAATGGTGGGAAAGATTTTGCCTATTGGGAACAGTGGGTAAAACAATATCCTGATAAAGAACCAATTATTGATAAAGCAAAGTTGTTGATACTTTCCGTTTATATTGATAATGCTACTTTTCAAGAAGATGAAGTGCAAGAGTTAGTTAGGGATACACAAAGAATACTTGAATTAGACAATATTGAAGACGCGATTTTTATAGAAGCAACTCCAGTAAAAAGTTTTTATAAATATTTGATCATAGCCGCTTCCATTTTATTAATGGTAGTCATGGGTGGAATTTGGTTTGAACAAAAGAATTCTGAAAATCTTTCTTTTCAACCAACTTACGAAAATTTAATTAAAGAAGTACCCCATCGTCTCATTGAAAAAGTTAATCAAACAAATGCGCCATTGATTATTACATTACCTGATGGAACTAGAACTACATTAAGTACAAAGTCTAAAATAAGTTATGCAGAAAAATTTATCAATTTAGAAAAAAGAGAAGTATTTCTAGTTGGGGAAGCATTTTTTGAAGTTGTACGAAATACACAAAAGCCATTTTTAGTATACACTGATGGATTAGTCACCAAAGTATTGGGCACTAAATTTAGAGTTAGATCATATGCAATAGATAAAGAAGTTGTAGTAGAAGTAGCCTCGGGTAGAGTTTCGGTATTTACCAATCCAAAATTTGTAACTACGGAGAAAAAGGTTTCTAATGAATTATCCAGTATTGTTTTGATACCGAATCAAAAAGTAAGTTTTTTGAAATCAGATGCTAGTATTGTAAAGACTTTAGTTAATGACCCCATTCTATTAAAGCCAGAAACAGACGCTAAAAAACTAATCAATTTCGATGATACTCCTATTAATAAAGTCTTTGCTATTTTGAAAGACATTTATGGAATTGATATTGTTTTTGATGATGAACTTATGGCTGGTTGTACGTTAAACGCCAATCTTGAAGGGTATAGTTTGTATGAGCAGTTGAATATTATTTGTAAAGCTTTAAATGGTAATTACGAAGTATTGGATGGTAGAGTCATAATTAATGCAAAAGGTTGTTTCAAAAAATAGTTGCCTTTTTTTTGAATCAATTTAATATAATTTAAAATAAAACTACGCTTGCTATGAGAAAATCATTTTTTCCCTTTATAGTATTGTTTTTTGTGCAGATATGTGGGTATGCTAATTCGCAAAATGTTACTGAAAAAAAAATCAATATTCAGGTTAACAATTTGGAATTAAAAAAAGTACTCACACTAATTGAAAAACAGGCTGCAGTTAGGTTTGTTTATAGCGCCGAAAAAATTCAAGCTTCTAGAAAAGTTACCATTAAAATTATTGATAAACCTCTTTTAGATTTTTTAGAAAAAATCTCTAAAGACATGGATCTTATTTTTGAGGTTAACAATGATTTAATTATTTTAAAACAAATTGAGAAAGAAACATCTTTTATTATAACAACTGATCCGGGTAAGCAAATAAATAATTTTAAAGATCCCAGTATAATTACTGGAACTGTTACTGACGACAAAGGGAATTATCTGGTAGGTGTATCTGTGCAAGTGAAAGGTACAAAAGCAGGAACTACTACTGATGCCAATGGAAAATTTTCCATAAAAGTTAATGATAACTCATCTGTTTTAGTATTCAATTATACAGGGTATGCAATTCAAGAAGTGGTTGTAGGTAATCAAAGCACACTAGGGATATCTTTGGTTTCAAGTATTATTAAGTTAGAAGATGTGGTTGTTGTTGGTTATGGCTCTCAGATAAATGTTACAGTAACCGGGGCCATTGGAACCGTTTCAACAACAGACATATTAAAAGCCCCAGTTTCTAGTGTTGCAAATGCTTTAGCCGGGAGGGCTCCAGGTATTTATACCGTTCAACGCGGTGGAGAACCTGGAAGGGATATAGCTGATATTTTTATTAGAGGAGTAGCAACATTTGCGGGAGGATCAAGTGCAACACCCCTTGTTTTAGTAGATGGTGTTCAGAGAAGTTTAAATGGAATTGATCCTTACACAATAGAATCTTTTAATATTTTAAAAGACGCATCTGCTACAGCCGTATTTGGGGTACGTGGAGCTAACGGTGTTATAATTATTACCACCAAAACAGGCCAATTAGGAAAACCACAATTTACCTTCTCCAGTAATCTAGGTTGGCAAAACCCAATACGTCTTCCCAAAGAATTGAATGCGGTAGATTACGCTTTATTGAGAAACGAAGCAGAAGTAAATGATCAAAATAATCCCAATGCCAAAAGGTTCAGTGATTATGATATTGAAAGATTTAGAAAAGGCGATGATCCAATTTTCCATCCTAATGTTCGCTGGATGGATTATATGCTTAAAGATTTTGCGCCTCAACAACAGTATAACTTGAATGTTAGTGGTGGAACACAAGATGCTAAATATTTTGTTTCACTTGGCTATTTGAATCAAGATGGCGTCTATACAACAGGTGGACTTTTCCCGGAGTTTAGCGCAAATCCAAATTTTAAGCGATATAATATCAGAAGTAATTTTGATTTCAATATTTCTAAAAATCTCTCATTATTCGTTAAATCTTCTGCTGAAATTCAAAATTCTAATTATTCCAATAGTGCAACTAGTGACATATTTGGTACAATTCTTTCTGCCAACCCAATAATGACACCAGTATTATATGAGGGGAAATTAGTTAGAAATATTGATGGATTAGCAGCTTGGAATATTTCTAATACGCCTTTATATCAAATGTTATTTAATGGGTTTAACGTAAATTATAGTAGCCGATTAAATATAAATATTGGAGGAAAATACAAATTAGATGCCATTACTAAAGGTTTGTCAGTAAGGGCTATGGGTGCATATGATAGTTATTATTTACAGGCTGTTTCAAGAAGAAAGCAAATTCCTATGTGGGATTTAAGAAGGAATCCTCTTGCTTCAACTTTTCAGGATTCTATTGTGCCCATTCCAGTTGTAAATCAGTTTGAAGGTCCTGTTGGTTTTCAAAGCGAAAGTTTTAGTAAAAACAGAAAAATATATGGGGAGGCAGCAATAGAATACAATAGAACTTTTGGTAGCCATACAGTTACAGGATTATTTTTAGGAACTGCAGAAAGGTTATATGATGGTGGCAATCAATTGCCGTTTAATTACCTAGGACTAGTTAGTAGGGTAACCTATAATTTTCAAAATAAGTATTTCGCAGATGTTAACATTGGTTATAATGGGTCAGAGAATTTTGCTGTTGGAAAACAATTTGTTTTTTTTCCTTCATTTAGTGCTGGATATTTAATATCACAAGAAAATTTCTTTCCTAAATCGGATGCATTTAATTATTTAAAGTTAAGAGGCTCTTACGGAACCGTAGGTAATGATAAAATTGGCGGGAATCGTTTTTTATTCTTGCCATCGTCCTTTGCCTCAGGAGGATCTTATTTTTTAGGCCTAGCCAATACACCAGTTACTGGGTATAGAGAGTCTAGTATTGGAAACCCAGGAGTAACTTGGGAGGTTGCCCGTAAAACCAACATTGGAGCGGATTTTAGATTCTTTAATAACAAACTTTCTTTAACAACAGATTTATTCTCAGAAAGAAGGGAGAAAATTCTTTGGAATCTAAATGTTCCGGTAACATTTGGTCCAACTAATCTAATTTCTCCCTATAATATAGGTATAGCTGAGAATAAAGGATTTGAAATTGAATTAGGCTATAGAAATACTATTGCAAAATCTGGCTTAACATATTATGCAAACGCCAATTTTACCTATACAAAAAATAAGATCATATATATGGATGAAGCCCCCCAACCTTTCTCAGGATTGGCTATGACTTCTAATAGAATTGGGCAACCTAAGGGTTTAATTGCAGAAGGCCTTTTTAATACTTTAGAGGAAATCAACGATCCTAAAAGACCAAAATCGGCGTGGGAAGGTGCTGGCTTAAAACCCGGAGACATTAAGTATAAAGACGTTAATGGAGATGGGTTAATTGATGATAATGATCGTACAAATATTGGAAACCCAAACATACCAGGAATAATTTATGGAGCAACTTTTGGAATTCAATATAAAGGATTTGAATTGTCTATATTTTTTCAAGGTGCTGGAAATGTATCTACATATTTAACTGGAGAATCTGCTTGGCCATTTATAGCAGGCACAAAAACTGCGTTTGAAAATGCAAAAGAAAGTTGGTCAGCTGAACGATATGCAAATGGTAGTCCAATTTCCTTACCAAGATTAACCGCCGCCCCAGATGCTAATAGGCATAATTATAGAGTGTCTTCTT
>CALRXZ020000117.1:0-12739 GCA_943372255.1 Chitinophaga pinensis | reverse complement strand
GTTTCCCATCTCTGGTTAATAGCACTAGAAGTTATAGCAGTGTTGGGTCTAATTATTTTTTCTAAGCAATGGAAGTTGTCAGAGTCGGATCTTGCTGCCTATTTAAATGCTAATTATTCTTTATTGGAAGATAGTGCTGATTTATTGTTTCAATCAACTGACCAAGGAACGCAATTGGAGCAATGGCAGCGTAAGAAAATGGCATCTGTATTCTTACAATTGCGTCCCAAGAATCCTTTTGCAAAAGCAATCAGCATTTGGGTTGGGGCATTAACAACGGTCTTAATAGCTTTATTTTTATTAGGTTATTACCATTGGTCTTATTCTAGCAAAAATCCTAGTCCGGTTGAACTCTCGGCTACAAAACAAGTAATTGCTGGCATCCATTCCATACATATTCAAATTCAACCACCTGCTTATACAGGCAAACCAAGTTTGCAACAAGAACAACCCGCTATCAATGCTTTAGAAGGTTCTTCTGTTGAGTGGGTTATCCTAACTGATGCAAGTGCAGTTGCACCCGCTATTCGTTTCAATGATTCTATTCTTCAAGATTTTAAACCCTTAGATACGGCGCATACCAAATGGCGTTTTCAAACCAAAGTGAATGCTAATGGTTTGTATCAGATCAATTTTGGGAAAACCTTGTCTGAACACTATCCAATAGAATTGGTTCATGATCTACCTCCGGTCATTAGAATTAAAGAGCCAGCTCCTTATAAAACTATTGACTACGGTGCTTCTTTACAAGTGCCCCTCAAAGCCAGCATCAGTGATGACTATGGTATAGTCCAAACCAAGCTAATGCTAACAGTAGCAAGTGGGGGAGGTGAAGCCGTAAAGTTTCAAGATCAGGAGCGAGACCTTGGTAAGTTTAACGCAGGTGAATTGAACAAAGAGATCTTGCTGACAATTAATTTACAGGCCCTTAAGATGCAACCAGGGGATGAGTTGTACTATTATTTAAAAGCTTTAGATAGTCATGGTCAAGAAGCAAGATCAGATATACATATCATCAATTTGCCGGATACAGCAGAATTGATGAATACAGATATAGTCATCAATAGTTTGAACCTAAAACCGGAATTTTTCAGGAGTCAACGGCAGATTATCATTGAAACAGAACAATTATTAAGAGACAAGGATACAATGCCCTTGGATTCTTTTAAAGAAAAAAGTAATTCTTTGGGGATTGACCAAAAATTACTTCGCTTACGCTATGGCAAATTTTTAGGTGAAGAATCTATGGGTGAAATAGGGGCTGGTCATGATGAGGACGAACACGACCATGGTACGGCGGTTTTTGGAGATGCATCGGCCATTATGGATGAGTTCTCCCACAAACACGATAATGCAGAAGACGCAAGTTTTTTTGACCCACAAACTAAAATGCAATTAAAAGCTATTCTCAATGAGATGTGGAAATCTGAATTGCAGCTGCGTACTTTCTTTCCAAAAGAAGCGTTGCCTTTTGAATACAAGGCCCTGCGTTTGCTCAAAGATTTGCAACAGCAATCAAGGGCTTATGTAGCCAAGACAAGTCAGAAAACTACCCCCATCAAATTTGAAAAAAGGTTAACGGCCGATTTGAGTAAAATTGTTCCTCCGCTAAAATTGCAAACTACACCAGTAAATACAAATCCATTGTTGGTGTTCAGACAAGGGATGGGATTTCTTGCTTCTTTAGAACTTGGCATGGGTAAACAAACAACTGATCTGGTTGTGTTAAATCAGACATTGAATCAATTGCACCAAGCAGCCATTGCCAAACCTGGTAAATATTTATTGGCTTTTGAAGCCATGAAAAGAATCATGGAACAATTGCCATTATCAAAACCTATTTCCAATTATGACAGGCATTTGGCTATTACTGCCTGTGAGCAATTATTACAAGCTGCTACTAGATTGCCCAATCTACAACAGCGTTCAGCAGACGGTGGTCTATCTCAACAATATTTTATTCACCTAAACAGGAAGCCATGATGATCCTTTATCTGATAGGTATTGTCCTGTTGACAATGGTATTTTTGGGAGTAGTTTTTTTAAATCCCATTCACCGTAGACGTTGGTTAAGATTATGGGCTTCATTGGCGGTTGTTTTAGGGATGGCTTTGTTGGTGATTCCGTTTGACAAAACGGCTGCTATTGCTGGCGATACCCATTTGTTGATTCTAACAGAAGGTTATCAAAAAGATAGTGTTGCAGCATACAACAAGTCTAATGCCGTAAAAATTACCTGGGATAATTTGGATCAAACAGCCATTGACAAAGCGGCTATAATACATATGTTTGGATACGGGTTGCCCGATACCAGTATTTGGAACATTCCCAAATCAAAAACCCATTTTCATGTTAGCGCTTTGCCCTCGGGTATTGCCAATATACATTGGAGGCAAGAAATTGCACTTGGGCAAAGTCTATTAATACAAGGAAGGGTAAACAATCCTCTGCAACAAAAAATACAACTGCAATTAGTATCAGGATTGCAGGTCATTGATCAAAGATTACTGGGTACTCAAAGCAGTCATCAATTTCAATTTAATCCAAGCCCCAAAAATCTAGGTACTGGCAATTATCAATTAGTGCTTCTGAAAGGAAAGGATACTTTGGAAAAAAATACCATTCCTTTTATAGTGCAAGCACCTAAACCAATATCGGTACTCCTTTTGCAAGACGCACCTAGTTTTGAACAGAAATTCTTTAAGAATTGGCTAACCGATCATGGGTACCAATTGGCGGCTAGAACCCGGATCAGCAAACAAATTTTTGATCAAGCTTTTTCCAATCGCGCCAGCACCAATTTGCTCAATATTAGCACGGGTTTGCTCTCTAATTTTGATTTAGTGTTAACCGATGAATCTTCTCTCAATAGCTTGTCTGCCATGGAACAATACCAGGTTAGGGCTGCTATTAGAGAAAAGGGTCTTGGCCTATTGGTCACCACGGATACCATTTTAAAACAGGCGGCTTTATTAGACCAAATATTTTCATTGAAAAATATTCAAGATAGTTCAACCGCAAATCGGAGTTTGACAATGCAAGGTCAAGACAGTGCTTGGCATCCTGTTATCAACAAAGATGCCTATCTCACCATTTTGCCCTCTGCGAAAATGCAAAACCTGATTGCAGATGCAAAGGGTAGGATAGTTTCCGGTATTTATTTGGAAGGCCTGGGAAAGATTGGATTTAGTACCCTAGAACAAACCCATCTTTGGTCGCTTGCTGGAAAACAATGGGACTATGATTTCTATTGGACCCAATTATTGGAATCAGTCACTAGTCAAACAGCGGTTAAAGAATCTTGGACAATGGGTTCTGGAATGGATTTTATTAAACAGGCTGCTCCAATTATTCAATGGAAAGATCTTGCTCAAGATTCCATTGCTGTTGTTTCTGGTTCAAAAATTTATCTGCAAGAAAATCCACTGTATACATTTAGAAAGCAAGGTCAATTTTGGCCAGAGCAATCAGGTTGGCAGAATTCCATCACTTCAAGTGGTCAAATTAAAGCTTGGTATGTCTTTGATTCCAATGAATGGTTGCTGACACAATGGTCCAAGCGAATCCAACAAACCAAAGCCTGGCTAGTGAACCCTAGATACACTAATAAGGATAAATTCAATGAATATGAGCCCGTTCAAAAACAATTAATTCCAGCAATATGGGCCTGGCTCATTTTGTTATTGGGTCTCGCGGTTTTGTGGATAGAATCCAAATTGGAATAATATGATAAATGGCGTGGTTAGTTATAGCTAGTTTCTTATATTACGGTTATTATGCACCCTATAAAGCCTGAACCATTTTGAAAAGAAAAGACTTTATCAGGAACGCTTCCATGGGAATGGGGGCGCTCTTTCTTCCCAAATCAATGCTTTATGCCAATCAAGTAGACGCGGCGGCATTGTTAGATAACAGATTTGATGTTTCTCAGAAAAAGCGCATGGCAGATATTGCCTTAAATGCGGCAAGATCAAAAGGGGCAAGTTATACCGATGTGCGCATTGGTAGATACTTAAATCAGTTTGTGATAACTAGAGAAGACAAAGTAGAAAATGTAGTCAATACGGAAAGTTATGGTATTGGCATTAGGGTTATAGCCAATGGTAGTTGGGGGTTTGCAGCTACGGACAATTTAGATACCGATAGTATTGCTAAAACTGCGGCATTGGCTGTGGCTATTGCCAAAGAAAATGCCCGCCTCTTAACCGAGCCCGTGCAATTGGCTCCGCAAAAGGGTCAGGGAGAAGTGAGTTGGAAAACGCCCATTGAAAAAAATGCTTTTGAAGTACCCATTAAAGAAAAAGTTGACCTATTGCTTAGTGTGAATGATGCCGCCATGAAAGGTGGTGCCAATTATATGAATAGCTTACTCTTCTTGGTGAATGAGCAAAAATATTTTGCTAGTAGCGATGGCTCTTATATTGATCAAGATATTCACAGAATCTGGCCAACATTTTCTATAACAAAAATAGACGCCACTTCAGGAAAGTTTGAAACCAGAAGCGCATTGTCTGCCCCCATGGGTATGGGTTATGAATATTTGAATCCTTCTGCTGGAGAAACCATTAAAGGCTTAACAGGTAATTTGTATAGGAATCGTTATGACATGTTACAAGATGCCAAAGACGGTGCCAAACAAGTGCAAGAAAAAATGATTGCCAAGTCTGTTGATGCTGGCAAATATGATCTTGTTATTGATCCTACCAATTTATTCTTGACCATCCATGAATCATCGGGTCACCCCTCTGAATTAGATAGGGTTTTGGGTTATGAAGCCAATTTTGCGGGTACTTCATTTCTAACTCTAGACAAATGGAAGGCGGGTAATTTTAATTATGGTAGCAAACTGGTGAATATTGTTGCAGATAAATTGCAACCTCATTCTCTTGGTGCTGTTGGTTTTGACGATGAAGGGGTAGAAACCCAAGAATGGGATATTATTAAAGACGGTGTTTTAGTGAATTATCAAGCCACCAGAGATCAAGCACATATTTTGGGATTGAAAAAATCGCAAGGCTGTTGCTACGCCGATAACTGGAGCTCGGTTCAGTTTCAGCGGATGCCTAATATTTCTCTGAAGCCAGGTAAAGAAACCATGAGCCCTGCAGACATTGTGAAAAATGTTGAGAAGGGAATTTATATTGTTGGGGAGAGCTCTTATAGTATTGACCAGCAGCGCTATAATTTCCAATTTAGTGGACAGTTATTCTATGAAATCAAAAATGGTAAAATAGGACCCATGCTCAAAGACGTGGCCTATCAATCCAATACTCAGGAGTTCTGGAATTCTGTTACAGCAATTGCCGATAAACGCGATTATAGACTGGGTGGTTCATTCTTTGATGGTAAAGGTCAGCCCGGTCAGGTAAGTGCCGTATCACATGGTGCTTCTACCACAAGATTCAATGGTATCAATGTTATTAACACTGCAAGAAAAATCTAATCATGGCTATATTAAACAAAGCACAGGCAGAACAATTGCTAAAAAAAGTACTGGCTTTCTCTAAAGCTGATGAATGTGAAATTAACCTAAGTGGTTCAGAAGGTGGGAATATTAGGTATGCCCGCAACGCGGTTTCTACTAGTGGTGGTGTAAGTAGGAACAGTTTGGTAGTATCTTCTGCTTATGGCAAAAAATTGGGTGTTGCAACCATCAACGAATTTGATGATGCATCTTTAGAGAAAGTAGTAAGAAGGTCTGAAGAGTTGGCTAAGCTAGCTCCCGAGAATCCTGAGTACATGTCTTTCTTAGGACCACAACAATACAAAGAGTCCGCCACCTATGTACCAGCCACTGCTGCTATTGACCCCAAACTCAGAGCAGACGCAGTAGCCACCAGTTTAAAGATTGCCAAAGAAAATAAATTGATAGCTGCTGGTTTCATGGAAAACAGTGCAGGCTTTTCTGCTATGATGAACTCTCATGGCTTGTTTGCCTACAATACCAGTACGGGGGTTGATTTTAATGTAACCCTTAGAACAGAAGACGGAAAGGGCTCGGGTTATGCTTCTAAGTCTTATAACGATATAAGTAAATTAAACGTAGAAAATTTAACCAAAGTGGCTGCTTATAAAGCAGCAGGGTCCGCTACTGCCAAGGCTTTGGAGCCTGGAAAGTATACCGTAATTTTAGAGCCTGCAGCATCTGTGGTATTGCTAGAGAACTTGTTTTTTGGCATGGACGCAAGACAGGCAGACGAGGGTAGAAGTTTCTTGAGTAAGCCAGGTGGTAAAACCAAATTAGGTGAAAAATTAGTAGATGATAAAGTCACCATTTATTCTGATCCACAACACCCTGAAATGCCAACGGCTACTTGGAGTGGTGATGGTAGACCTCAAGAAAGAATGAACTGGATTAACAAAGGAGTTGTTGAGAATCTTTATTATTCTCGTTATTGGGCAGAACAGAAAAAAGCAAAGCCTATTCCTTCTCCTGATGGAATTATCATGGAAGGAACTGATGCTAGTTTAGAAGACCTGATTAAGGGAACTGAAAAAGGAATATTGGTAACCCGTCTTTGGTATATCCGTTCTGTAGATCCTCAAACATTATTACTAACCGGTTTAACGCGTGACGGAACTTTCTATATTGAAAACGGAAAAATCAAACACCCTGTTAAGAATTTCCGTTTTAATGAAAGCCCGGTAATCATGCTCAATAATTTAGATGCATTGGGTAAACCCGAACGCTGTGTGAGTGGAGAGTCTGGTTTATCAGCTTTGATACCACCTATGCGCATCAGAGACTTTACCTTCTCATCATTATCGGACGCTGTATAATTATTCACTTGTAAAACCGTTTATTTTGGATAGAAAAGACTTTTTAAGAAACACTGCCATGGGTATGGGGGCATTTATGATTCCCCGCTCCATGTTGCATGCTACCCCCATTGAAGTGGAAGCTGCTTTGAACGGGGGAATGGATGTAGCCATTAAAAAACAGTTGGCCGATGTGGCCCTTGCAGCTGCAAAAGCAAAGGGTGCCACTTATACCGATGTTAGAATTGGCCGTTACCTGAACCAATTTGTAGTAACGCGTGAAACACGTGTACAAAATGTTGCCAATACCGAATCTTTTGGTGTAGGTATTAGGGTCATTGCCAATGGAAGCTGGGGTTTTGCCTCTAGTAACAATGTAACCAAAGAGGGAGTAGCCCGTACGGCTGAACGCGCAGTTGCAGTGGCCAAAGCCAATGCAAAGATTTTGGACAATCCCGTACAACTAGCGCCGCAAAAGGGTTATGGTGAAGTAAGTTGGAAAACGCCTATTGAGAAAAATGCTTTTGAAGTTCCAGTAAAAGAAAAAGTAGACCTACTCTTGGCTGCCAATGCACTAGCTATGAAAGGGGGTGTAAATTTTGTCAACTCTGCCATACTTGCAGTGAACGAACAAAAGTATTTTGCTAGTAGCGATGGTTCTTATATTGACCAAGACATACACCGTTTGTTCCCCAATTTTACCGTAACTAAAATTGATCAAGCATCAGGTAAGTTTGAATCCATTAAAGCATTGAGCTCTCCTGTGGGTATGGGTTATGAATATTTGAATGCCAACCCTGCTGAAAAAGTAGGTGGTGTTGTAACGCGCTATAAGAATCGTTATGACATGATGGAAGATATAGCAAATGCTACAGAAGGTGTGAAACAAAAAATCAAAGCCAAATCAGTAGAGCCAGGTAAGTATGATTTAATCTTGGATCCTTCTCATTTGTGGTTAACCATTCATGAATCAGTAGCCCACCCAACTGAATTGGATAGGGTATTGGGTTATGAAGCCAACTATGCAGGAACCAGTTTCTTAACCTTAGAGAAATTGAATTCTAAGAAATTTAATTTTGGTTCTAAGCTGGTAAATATTATCGCTGATAAAAAACAATACGGTTCACTTGGCGCAGTGGGTTATGATGACGAAGGTGTTGGTACCAAACAGTGGGATATTATCAAAGATGGTGTGCTAGTTAATTTCCAAGCTATTCGTGACCAAGCGCATATGTTGGGAATGAAAGAAAGTCATGGCTGCTGCTATGCGCAAAGCTGGAACGATGTTCAGTTTCAAAGAATGCCCAATGTTTCATTGGCCGCAGGAAAAGAAAAACTAAGTGTTGATGACTTGATTAAAAATGTAGAGAAAGGTATTTACATTATTGGTGATGGTTCTTTCTCTATTGACCAACAGCGATACAATTTCCAATTTGGTGGTCAGAGTTTCTACGAAGTGAAAAATGGTAAAATTGTAGGCATGCTCAAAGACGTGTCTTACCAGTCAAACACGCAGGAGTTCTGGAATTCCGTTTCTGCCATTGCCGATAAAGATGACTACCGTTTGGGTGGTGCCTTTAATGATGGCAAGGGCCAACCGGGACAATCCAATGCCGTATCGCACGGTTCATCAACCACCCGTTTTAACGGAGTAAACGTAATTAACACAGCAAGAAAAATCTAAAGACATGGCAATACTCAATAAAGAAGATGCACAAGCCCTTTTGAAAAAAGTACTGGCTTACTCCACTGCAGGCGAATGCGAAGTATCGCTTAGTGGTGTGGAAGGTGGAAATATTCGTTACGCTCGTAACGCGGTTTCTACAGCTGGTGATACCAATACACTTACATTGGCTATTCGTTCTGTATATGGAAAAAAATCTGGTACAGCAACCATTAATGAATTTGATGATGCTTCTTTGAAAAAAGTGGTACAACGCGCAGAAGAATTGGCAAAACTTTCTCCAGAAAATCCGGAGTACATGCCCATGCGTGGCCCCATTGATTACAAAGAATCCAAGTCTTATATTCCTGCAACCGCAGCAATTCAACCCGATACAAGGGCAGAAGCCGTTGCTAAAAGCATCAAAGTTTCTAAAGACAATAAATTAGAATCTGCTGGCTATATTGAGAACAGAACATCTTTTGTTGCCGTAATGAATAGCAAGGGTTTCTTTGGTTATAACAAAGGCACGGATGTGATTTTCTCCATTACTACTCGTAACCAAGAAGGAACTGGCTCAGGATATGCTGCACGTGGATTCAATGACGTGAACAAATTAGATACTGCGGCAGCAACCAGAATTGCAGCACAAAAAGCCAACGGATCGGCCAACGCCAAAGCCATTGAACCTGGTAAATACACAGTGATTTTAGAACCTGTTGCGGCTACTTATATGTTGGAAAATATGTTCCGTGGTTTTGACGCAAGAACAGCTGATGAGGGTAGAAGCTTTATGAGCAAACCCGGTGGTGGAAATAGAATAGGAGAGCAGCTAGTTGATGAAAAAGTAACCATCTATTCTGATCCATTTCATCCTGAATTACCAGATGCAACATGGAACAATGAGGGTTTTGCACTTGATAGAGTAAACTGGATTGAAAAAGGGGTGGTGAAAAACTTGAGTTATTCTCAATTCTGGGCTCAAAAGAAAAATGTAGCTGCTGGTCCTTTTGCTAGTAATATCATCATGGAAGGCGGAACTGCTTCATTAGAAGAATTGATTAAGAGTACTGAACGAGGTATCTTGGTTTCTAAACTCTGGTATATCCGTTTAGTAGACGCGCAATCCTTACTCTTGACAGGACTTACCCGTGACGGAACTTTTTACATTGAAAACGGACAAATCAAATATCCCATTAAGAACTTGCGGTTTAATGAAAGCCCTGTGATTATGCTGAATAATGTGGAGGCATTGGGCAAGGCTGAAAGAAGCATTAGCATTGAATCAAATAGAAGTTACTTGATACCTCCTATGAAGATTAGGGACTTTACTTTTACTTCACTTTCAGACGCTGTTTAATACATGCAAAAGACCCTTCGGGGTCTTTTCTTGGTAAAAGATTGTTCATTTAAAATGTATTGAATTGAAAAGAAGAGATTTTTTATACTTGTCAGGATTGACAGCGGGTGCTGGACTATTAGGGTCTTCAAAACTGTTGGCAGCAGAAGACTTATTACAACCCGCTGACATAGCGCTCAAAAAGCGTTTGGCAGATATTGCATTAAATGCTGCAACCAGTAAAGGTGCTAGTTATGTGGACGTTCGCATTGGTAGATATTTAAATCAGTCTATCAATACCCGAGAAAAACGCGTTGACAATATTGCCAATACAGAATCTTATGGTATGGGTATTAGGGTTATTGCCAATGGATCTTGGGGATTTGCTAGCACGGATAATATGACACCAGACAGCATTGCCAAAACCGCTGCGCTAGCAGTGCAAATTGCTAAATTCAACGCACCTTTATTAGAAGAGCCACTGAAATTAGCACCTCAAAAGGGTTATGGACAGGTTAGTTGGAAAACGCCTATTCTTCAAAATGCTTTTGACGTGCCTTTAAAAGACAAGGTTGACCTCTTGTTGCAAGCCAATGATATAGCCCTGCAATCTGGTGTTAATTTTGTCAACAGTTCTTTGTTCTGTATTAATGAGCAAAAATATTTTGCCTCTACAGAAGGCTCTTATATTGACCAAGACATTCATAGAATTTGGCCAACATTTACTGTAACCAAAATTGAAGCTGGTTCTGGTAAATTCCAAACCCGTAATGCGCTAAGTAGCCCTATGGGGATGGGATATGAATATCTGATTCCTGATAAGAAAGAAGAGATTGATGGTATTTTCAAACTCTATAAAAATCGCTATGATATCTTGGCCGATATGCGTTTGGCCAGTGCACAAGTGGCAGAAAAAATCAAAGCTAGACCAGTAGAACCTGGTAAGTATGATTTGATTCTAGATCCTACCAATCTGTTTTTAACCATACATGAATCAGTTGGTCATCCAACGGAATTGGATAGGGTATTAGGGTATGAAGCTAATTATGCTGGTACCAGTTTCTTAACCCTTGACAAGTGGAAATCAGGCAATTTTAAGTTTGGTAGTGAGATAGTTCATTTTAAAGGAGATAAGACCCAGAAAGGTTCCCTAGGCGCTGTTGGCTATGATGATGAGGGTGTTCAGTGTGGAGAATGGGATATTATTAAAAATGGAGTACTAGTTAATTACCAAGTAACCAGAGACCAGGCCCATATGCTTGGCTTAAATGCTTCTCAAGGTTGTTCTTATGCAGATAATTGGAAAAATTTTCAATTTCAGCGTATGCCCAATGTGTCTTTGCAACCTAGCAAGGACGGGTTAAAAGTGGCCGATATGATCAAGAATACGGAGAAGGGCATTTATATGTTTGGCCGCAATTCATATTCTATTGATCAGCAACGCTATAATTTTCAATTCAGTGGTCAATTGGCTTTTGAAATCAAAAATGGTCAGATTGCGGGGCTTGTAAAAGACGCAGCTTATCAGGCAAATACCCAAGAATTCTGGAATGCATGTTCAGCTATAGCTGGTGAGCAGGACTATCGCCTTGGCGGCTCCTTCTTTGATGGAAAGGGTCAACCTGGTCAGGTAAGTGCTGTATCACATGGTTGTTGTACAACCAAGTTTAAGGGTGTGAGTATTATCAATACCGGTAGAAATATTTAGTAAATAGTTTAGTTAGAAAGCCGCCTCAAGTATTTGAGGCGGCTTTTTTTTTCAACACCCATTTGTCTTTATGGGAAGAAAAAAATGAATGTTTTTTAAAAGAGAAAAAGGTGATTTCACTAGTATAATTCGGGTTAAAAAACAGGATAAATACAGTGAAATCACTGATAGAGTTGCAATAGCAAACAAATATGTTTGTAGAAATATGGCAGGTTTAAAAACAATCTCCTCCCCAGTTCGTGTTTTTTTACCCCAACCTAATTGGTCATCAAATAACTAGTATATGTCAAAGGCATCAAATAAGGAGTACCAGTTTGGCTGGTTGCCAGACCTACCTGATCACCGTGATTTGTTATATGCAAGTGTTAGAAAGATTCAAAGAAAACTACCCACCAGTGTAGACTTGCGTAAGCAATGTCCAGAAGTATATGATCAAGGAAGTCTTGGGTCCTGCACAGCCAATGCATTAGGTGCGGCTTTTCAATTTGGACAAATTAAACAACAGATTGAAAATTTTATTCCTTCTAGATTATTTATCTATTACAATGAAAGAGTGCAAATTCAAACAGAACTTTCTGATAGTGGTGCATTCATTCGTGATGGCATTAAATCTTTAAACAGAGATGGGGTATGCCCTGAGTCTGATTGGCCCTATTTGATAGCAAAATTTACCCAAAAACCACCTGTTTCTTTATATAAAAAGGCTCAAAAAAGTCAAGTATTGCAATACATGCGTCTAGACAATAAGAAGATCAACCAATTGCAAAGCTGTTTAGCCGAGGGATTCCCTTTTGTTTTTGGTTTTTCTGTTTATGAAAGTTTTTGGTCAATGGGCAAGAATGCAGTCATTCCTATGCCTCAACAAGGGGAACGCCAAATTGGAGGGCATGCAGTTATGGCTGTTGGTTATGATCAAGCAAAAAAACAATGCTTGATCAGAAATTCTTGGGGACTGTCATGGGGTAAAAAAGGCTATGCTTGGATGCCATTTGACTATATTAGCCATCCAGACTTAGCAGATGATTTTTGGACTATCCGTTTAGTGGAAGACGCGAAATCTTAGCCTTATTTTTTCATGTTGGCTTTTGATGTGGCATTAGAAGAGATTACTGTCTTTTGCGGATGTTTTGGCCTAAACAAAAACAAAATGAAAGCAAATCCCACATAAATAATGATATACTCAAGCATAGAATTTTATTTCTCTAAAATTCATTTTAGCCAGACTAAATTGATATGCCATTCAAGCCATTAAATAAAATAGGTACTGCAA
>CALRXZ020000116.1:0-12785 GCA_943372255.1 Chitinophaga pinensis | reverse complement strand
TCACTCTTCACTCTTCACTCTTCACTCTTCACTCTTATCTTTTATCTTTTATCTTTTTATTTTGCTTATTGCGCTAGTGAAATACGCACGTTCACTCCTGCACGCGTGTTGGTAATTGGCGCAGAAGTTGAGATATAAGGAATCACCCTGCGCTGGTCAAAGAAGAATTTAATATTAATGCGGTTGTTGATCACGTAGTCTATAGCTGGCTGAATCACAATTTCTTTTTGCCCACCAGTACCATAGGCATTGCTCTGATCTAGACGGCTATTGCTGGTAGCTACATCGCGGAGCGATACGTCTAATTTAAGATTCAAGTCATTGTTGAGTTTCTTACCCTTCATACCAGGTAATCTGAATGGCAGGTTTACGCCACGTTTGCGCCAAGAACCTCCAAATGTCCATTCTGTACTCTTGCTTTCGCTTAACTGATAGTCAATCAAACTCATGCTCAGCGTGCGACTTTTGCGATATTCAAATTTCAGGTTCAACTTACTATTAGTGGTAACTTCTACACCAAAAAGCGGAACAAACTGTTCTTGCATGGTAATATTGGGCACCAAGAAATAAGGAATATAGTTGCCACTAACGGTATCAATAAATGATGGTGCTCCCAGTCTAAAGGGATCGCGATAAAGCAGGGCACTATTATAACTATTCATGCTCAGTGTTCCATTATACCCATGCGTTAAAGTAATAGCGCTAAATACAGTAGCTACTGAAGGAATTTTGGTTAATCCTGTATAAGTCATGCGCCAGTTTGGTTTGGGCAAAATGCCACTAAATGGATTAGAACTGATATTGGCATTGGACTGTTTGATCAGTGACACAGAATTGGGATCCTTCCCAGTATAGGCCGCAATAAATGCGGGCACCAGCACGTCTTGAGAATATCTTCCATAACCTTTGGCAAATCCATCTGCTGTGAATTTCTGACCTGCTGGAAGTGCCTGCCAGTAAGGGTTGGCATTGGCTACCCTACTTGAAATAACAAGTCGGTTGGCTTCAAAAGTTTTGAAGGTTTCAGAAACTTCATTGGGGTTTCCTTTTCCAAATAGGGTATTGAATGCAATATAAGAAACGCTAAAGCCTCCTGTAGCTAGTGGATTCAAATGCTCTGCTCGGCCTGCTCCAAGGGTATCTTTAAATAGCTCTGAATATTCTTTGCTAAATGACTTGTCCAGATTAATATCAATTACCCACTCACGCAATGGTTCAATTTGTGCTGTAATCCCAAATCTTTGTTCAAAGCTTTGACGGAACAAGAAGTTAAAGCTGCTATCTCTAGATAACATTCCCTGTGAAGCTTTTTTGTTTAACCAGTTGGTATCGGGCTGGTGGCCAAAGACATAGTCAAGACCTGGTTGCATGCTACTCCAGTTTTGTCCAATAGTAGTGGTACTATCCATATAGCCAGGCACGCGGCTTCTATAATTAGCTGAATAATTCAATTGCACAGTTTTCACCATGGTCACAAATTTGCCCAAGCCTCTTGAGAAGCCACTTAATTCCATGGGCTGATTGGCTTTGGCAAGGCGCTCTGCCGTACGTTCGTCTCTTTTTTGTTCACGCCATTTTTGCAAAGCGTCTTTTCTAGCTTTTCCAGTTAACCCTGCCAGTGCTTCTTCTTTTGTTGGAATGGCAAAACCTAAAGCATTTTGAGAGTTATTGGGATTGGTTCCGTTCAATAAATCTTTCTTGCTTTTTTTCTTTTCAGTTTTAGCAGTTGGCGGTTTGGGTGCAGGTATATTATCAATAGAACGCAACCACCTAGACTTAGCATAGAGATTGGTAAAATTGAATTGGGTATTCAAACTATTCTCTTGGGAATTCTCAATGGTATTACCCAGGGTTAATGCTACTCGGCTTGCACCAATCCAATTATATGATGTAGTAAAGCCATACCTAGCGGTGATCCAATCTGTAATGGGCAATTTATTCAATGGAATATCATAATTCAAAGAAGCCCTTTGCTGGTACAAGGTATTTCTTCCGCCTTTAAAGAAATTGCTTCTAACACTGTCTTTCTTTTCCTTGGTATCAATTCTACCATAAGGTTCGTCTACCCTAGAATTATTGGTAGCAGTAAAATTCAGGTTCAACTTTCTGGTTAAATCCCATTGCATATTATAGAAGCGGTCAAAAGAAAAATACTTGTCATAAGTAGTATCTACCCTATCTACTTTGCTGTCATACGTGTTTACAATCCTTGGTACAAACTCTCCAAACTGTCTATTGATATCGGCCCTAAAACTTAAGAGTGATGGGTTCAGGTTAAAATTAAAATCCTTAATCAGAGAGAGCCATGCAGACCTACTCTTGATCAAACTTTTCATAGGTTCAATATACTTGCTCTGTCCAATAAAGGTATAGCCCAAGCCTCCTCTATGTCTGGTTACTTTATTGTCTAAGATTACTGGACTGGTTTGCTCCATTTGGGTAAAGGAATAGCTAACGTCAAAATTGCTAATCTTGAGCAAGCCGGCTTTACCAGCTGGGGCCACGCGCACATTGGTCAGGTTCAAAGTCTTGATAGTAGTTTCATCTACCGCAGCAGCCCTAATGGAATCCTTTTTGCCAGCATTGTTCTTCAGCTTCTCTGAATACTTCACGTCTTTGTCAAATGGATCATATTGTGGTGTACGAATAGTTTTACTAATACTTGCGTACACTGGGATACTCAACCTTGCTTTCTTGGGCAACAGTTTTCCAGCGTTGATATTAGCTGCCGCGTCAAATTGTAATAAATTATCTCTGGCTCGCTCATTGACCCTTTGTTCAATGGTTCCAAATCCTTGTGTATGTGTGTTGGCGGAAACGGAGATAGTTCCTAAATCTGCAAGGGTTAAGTCTACTCTTCCAAGAGCAGCCCATCCACCATTTTCATCTAGTTCACTTAAACGTAATTCGTTGATCCAAACTTCTGTGTTTACAGGAGGAGCATCTATTCTATAAGGATTTTCTACTGCCACCAACATGCCACGCACTTCGCCTAAGTTGGGATTCCCCATAATAGAATAGGTTTTATTGCCCACTCTTTCTCTATAGATAGCCGTAACAGAAGCCGAAGCTGCATTACGTCTGAGTTTTAAATCAATTAAATCGCGCAAGCTAAAATCCAAATTATTGGCTGTTGGCCAAATGGTTTCTTCCTGCCCCTTGGCATAAGTGCCAGGTGGTGTTATTTTCAAAGGAATTTTAATCTCATAGTAGTTGTTCAAAAAGTCTTGTCCAATCCTAACCACTACATTGGCATCCCCGTCTTTTAAAGGTCTTTGTCCATTCACTGACTCCGCGTGCACAAACATGGAGAGCTTGCCATACTGACGCATGTCTAGGTTCAATGTTTTAAACACAGCTCTTGCATCGCCGGTAAACAGGTCTCTGATTTGCATACTCATACTCTGTTCATTCTGCAACAGATTTACCCCATTATTACTCAATTGTTGCACGCGCTCAATACCTGGAGGAATCAAATAGTTCACGGGTTGACGGCTACTATTTTCTTCTAGGTTTACTGCAAGGGTATTGAACCTGGTTCCCGTTGTATTATTTACTGGCGTATAAGATCCGGTGGTGTCTAAATTGTAGGTGAATTGTCTCCATTGATTGCGTACCAAGTCTAATCGGGCAAAACGCAAAACCACGGAATCTTCAAAATCAGAGAGGTACATCCGCATAAAACGGATAGATTTAAAATCAGGGATACCCCCAAATTTGCGGCTATAATTTCTAATTGGAATTCTAAACAAATACCAGTCTTCTTGACGCACTACCCCATCTGCAGAATTCACGGTTACGCGGCGTTTGTCTGTAATATAAGGTGTTACTCCAACATCCATACCTGGCTTTAATTCTACTTCGTATTCATAATAAGCCTCAGTTTCATTGAGCGTATTATCTCTATTCAGGTCTTCATTGTCTGGATACAAAGTAGCAGCTGGCGTAAACTGCCCGCCAGTAGTTGCGATGGGTGAATTTCCTTGCGGGTTATTGATGTTTTTATACCTTCCCAAAATACCTGTTCCTGCAGCGTCAAAACTGGCATCACGGTACCATTTATAGTTATCCGTAGAAGGGTCAGTGATTGCTTTATTATAGGCTATAGAACTAGTACCAAAATTGTTGGCAATCTTATTTAATACATATCCTTTTTTGCGTCTTTCATCTGCGTCTTCCAATCCATCAAAACCAACGTCTTGGTAAGTTCTATCATTAGGGTCATTACTAAATGCCTGAGTAATCTGAATGGGATTCACGGGTGTCTTACCCCATGTATTGGAACTATCAACTGCGGCATTTACGTTGGGAGTGTTCATCCCGTTCTCATAAAACCGCTTTCCATCTTTTAAAACGTCTTCACTTACATTACCAAAGTTTAAGAAGAACTTACCGCCCCTACTACTAGGGTTTTTGATAAAAGGATTTTGAATCCAGAATTCTACAAACTCAATGTTTCCCGTTTCAAAATCCGTTTGATCAATAGAACGCATTAAGCCACCCCATCTATTGGTGGGTTTTAATAAATTTCCGTTCCCGTCTAATTCTGTTCTGCGTGACTCAAAATTATAGGGTCCTTTCTCTTTAGGATAAAAAGCCAGGTCAAATGTGGCAGTTTGTACATCAGTAATATTGGTAGTACGTTGAGGGAATAATTCATTGGTGAATACTTGACGCACACGTGGATCACTCAATTCTGCCAAGTTTCTGCGCAATGGATTGCCCGGACTATTTTTGTCTTGTAGGTTGGGTTCAATATTGTACCAAGCCAGTTTTGCCCTATTGAAATTATAATCAATAGAATCATTTAAAACTGCTTCTGGAAACTTAGGATTACCCTGTGGCGTTGAAGCCAATGCCCATGATACAAAAGGAAAGCGCAGGTCAATACTGGTTCTGGTAGACTCAAAATCGTCTATATAAATTAAACCTTGGTCACCCTTACCAATTTGTGGTGGATGCCCTGGTTGTAAATAAGCCCCTTCACCATAAGCAGTGATAGATGATTTTGCCTTGGTACTATAATTGGGTAATCTATTCAACAACCTTGTTAAACCAGGCAATTCAGAACGATAGCTAAAATCCAAACCATACATGGTATTTCTAATGGGATCCTCACCATAACCCATTTTTGTAAAATAGGGTCGTTCGCCCAAACGTACCACTGAGGTTCCAATACTAAATTTCTTGTTGGCTATATAGTCTAAACGCAAAGCAGCAAAACCGCGTTGTTGCATGCCAAAACCCGTATTGTTTTCAAAAGAAACCTGAACAGGAACATTGGAACTTAAGATTGCCTGATTCAATATTTTTACAGAACCCAAATTGTAATCCACTACATAATCTGATCCCTCACGCAATACTTGCCCTCCTGCAGAAACGGTTACAGAACCCGGAGGCACATTGGGTGCATTCAATGAAATTTCAGATCCTCCTGATCCTTTTACTTGACCTTGCATCACAAATCTATTCAGGTTGGCATAGGTTTGTGCAATGGCTTTAATGGAATCGTATAGTTGTTTGTAGAGGTATTTGCTTTTGATATTTGCGGGCATACCCGTAAACGCCAAGTCTTCTAAGTCTTTACCAAATGGCTCCAACACCGGAAAAATTACACGTCCTGCTTGTGGTAAAATAGTAAATCCCTCTACATAGTCAAATACCCCATCTGGTTGTGGGTCATTGCGGTTGTTTAACCTATCTAAGTTCAGAATTTTCAACAACGGTTGACCATTTACAGCTGGAGAAGTCTCGGGTAAATAACGTTTTAATCCACCACTAGGTTCTTCATACAATACATTCAATTTAAAGTCTTCTCTTTGAATGCCTCCAAACAAATCTAAGGAGTACACGTTCTTCATCATCAATCCCCAAATAGGCAATTGAATGCGTTGCGATGTTGCTTTCAATAATTTCAACATCAACACTTTTTGAACGCCTTTGGAACTATCCAATGCCACGTCTTGAGAAAACTCACCCACTTGGTAAACCTTACCGTTGTAAGTATATTGATAAGCAACAGCCAAGACCTCATCCGCTTGTAATTGACTGTTGACAGAAACAAACCCTGCCTGTGGATTAAAGTAATACTCGTTGGGACTCAGTTTGCGCGCAAATGTTTTTTCATAATCATCTACCGGACGTAAGCCACGTGCAAACAACAAAGAATTAATCAAGGCTGGGTTTCTAGCGTTGGGATCATTTACCAGGGAACCGTATAAACTATTGGCACCATTGAAGGGAAGAGGATTGCTAGTAAAAGAACTGATGACTGGATTATACGGTGCGGGTTCGGCCATATCCATAAAACCCACAATATCACGTGCGTCTGTGTTGGCTCCGTTTCTATTGGTTACCCAAACTTCTATCCTTTGTATTTGCACCTGCGTATTTACCTGTGGCAGGTTACGCATGGTCTTGTTATAATTGGTTCTAAAATACTGACCCATCAAGAAGTGACGGTTCTCTTCATAATCATCTAAACGTTTTTGAAAATTCTGTGTGGCAGCCCCCCCTTGTAAACCCATGGACTGTCTTTGAGAACGTTGATTGGCCAATGCACCAGTAATAAAGAGTTTCCCAAATTGCAATTGGGTTTTAATCCCAAACAAATTCTGCGTACTAGGAATGAGTGTTCCTCTGGATTGATAAGATATATTACCGGCTTCAATACTCTTAATAATCTCATCATCCTTTCCCTTATAATCTAATTTAATTTGGTTGTCAAAACCTAGATTGGTTTGGGTATTGTAATTGAGGGGAAATTTGAGTTTGTCTCCAATATTTGCATTCACGGCCAAATTGGCGTTCATATCAAAATCAAAGCCCCCATTTTTTCTAGCACGTTCCGGCAAGGTAGGGTTCTTAATATTTTGCCCTTGGTAACCAGCCATGATATTTACTTCACCACTTGGCTTAATATCTACTTTCAATCCCTTATCTGTAACACCAAAAATCCTATCAAATAGGCTGGTATGTACTTTCATAGGAGGACGCGTAGTCTTCAGATTGAGTGCTGTAATGGCATCGGCCCTTTTTTTGAAATAATCGTTCTCAGACTTTTTGGATTGCAAACGCAGATAATCATTAAAGTCTAATGCCGTAGGAGTTCTGTAAATTTTGTTCCCAATTTTCTCAGTAATATAGTACTGTTTGGTCTTAGGATCATAATCAACGGTTTGTTTAATCAAAACCGTGTCACGAATATTATATGGGTTGCGACTATTACTGCTAAGTGGATCAGCCCTTCTATCACTGATGGGATAACGCAAACTATCGCGCTGTTGCGCCCAGAGATGACTGGTGCAACAAACGGAAAGCAGAATACCCATTGCAGTAATAAAACACTTCAAACTTGAAGAAGGTTGTTAAAGTAGAACTAGGGGTATAGGCTATAGGTTTTTTAATGCTTGTTTGATAATGTCTTCTAGACTATTTTCTGCCGTCATTGAAAGCATTGTTTTTTTCACCGCGTTCTCTGCCATTGGTTTACCTATTCCTAGTGCTACCAAGGCCTGCACTGCGTCATTATCCACACTTGAAACAATGGCAACACCTCCGCTCAAGAAAGTATCAGCTGATTGTTTTCCCAATTTGTCTCTTAACTCTACTACCAGCCTTTCTGCTGATTTTTTGCCAATTCCTTTGATACTCTCCAAGACTTTTGTGTTGCCTTGAACAATGGCTTTGGCAATTTCATCCGGGCGCATACCAGATAACATCATCCTGGCAGTAGAAGCTCCTACTCCTGAAACGCTAATCAAGTGTAAGAACATTTCCTTTTCAGCTAGCTCAGCAAAGCCAAAAAGAGTATGTGCATTTTCCGTAATATGCAAATAAGTAAAGAGCAAACCGCTTTCTTTTTTAGCAATTGCAGAATAGGTATTCAAACTAATCTGCAAGTCATAACCCACACCATTCACATCAACTACCACCCTTGTAGTGGTTTTCACTGGAAATTGACCTCTTAGAAATGCAATCATACTGTCTCAAAAATAGGTTAAAAACAGGTTGAAAAACAAGGTTTCTGCCCGGATAAAGGAATCTTTTAGGATATTTGCGCCCAATTAAGACAGTTATGAGTAAAATTACCGCCGCTATTACAGCAGTAGGAGGATATGTTCCAGAGACCAAATTGACCAATTTTGACCTTGAAAAGATGGTGGATACCAATGACGAATGGATCCGTAGCCGTACCGGGATATCTGAAAGAAGAATTCTAAAAGAACCCGGAAAAGGAAGTAGCGATATGGCGGTTCCGGCCATTGAAGAGATTTTGAGAAAGAAAAACCTGGACCCAAAAGAGATTGATTGTATTATCTGTGCCACGGTAACCCCTGATATGGTGTTTCCCGCCACAGCCAATATTATTGCGGACAAAATTGGTGCAACCAATGCCTGGGGCTATGATTTAAGTGCCGCCTGTAGTGGTTTTCTATTTGCACTGAGTTCCGGAGCCATGTATATAGAAAGTGGCCGTTTCAAAAAAGTGATTGTAGTAGGGGTTGACAAAATGAGTGCCATTGTTGACTATACAGACCGAACTACTTGTATCATTTTTGGAGATGGTGCTGGTGCCGTTTTATTGGAAGCAAGCGAAGACGGATTGGGTATACAAGACAGTATTCTAAAAAGCGATGGTAGTGGCCGCCATTATCTACATATGAAAGCCGGGGGATCTGTAAAACCCGCTACTGCAGAAACCGTTGCAGCTAGAGAACATTTTGCTTATCAAGAAGGACAGGCCGTTTTCAAGTTTGCTGTTAAAGGCATGGCCGATGTTAGCGCCGAATTATTGGAAAGAAATAACTTAACAGGTGAAGACATTGCTTGGCTGGTTCCACACCAAGCCAATCTACGCATCATTGACGCTACAGCCAACCGCATGGGATTGGATAAGGAAAAAGTGATGATCAATATTCAGAAATACGGGAATACCACTGCTGCCACTTTACCACTTTGTTTGTGGGATTGGGAAAACCAATTAAAGAAGGGTGATAAGATTGTGCTTGCTGCATTTGGTGGTGGATTCACGTGGGGTGCAACCTTACTTACGTGGGCATACTAAGTTTTAGTGAAGAGTGAAGAGTGAAGAGTGAAGAGTGAAGAAGAAGAAGAAGAAGAAAGTGAAAAGATAAGAGTGAAGAGAGGAGGAAGAAGAAAGTGATTTAATAAAAAAAGGGATGACTTGGTCACCCTTTTTTTTTTGAAAATTTGTTTCAGAAATTATTTTATACTGGCCATTTTCTTTTCAGCTACTGCATCGCTGATAAAAGGAAATTCAAGGTTGAATGAGAATGCTGAATTTTTATTGGAGCCTACATTTTTGTAAACGTCTGACAGTCCTTGATAATATCTTAACTGTACATTGATTCCTTTTCCATTGCGTTTGGTAATTAACTGATAGGTAAATGCAGCTGCAAAACCATAGTCTGTTTTATTCAATTTGTCTTTGATATTCTGGTCATAGGTTGCGTCATTTTTTCCTTCAAATTTTTCTTGGGCCTTGGTTAAAAAATTAACCTGAGGTCCAAATCCTATCAAGATTTTTTCCGCTGCTTGATAATGCATCATCACAGGAATATCTAAATAATTTAAAGACCTAGTAGTTGGCACATTGGTAAATGGACCATCTACAATGGTTCCTGTTTTCAAAGAAGAATTTCCTTTAAAACCCATTGAATTCAAGGGTTTGAACTCGGGTTTAAAATACCATTTTTCAGAAAGTTTCATATTAATACCCAAACCAAAATTGGTTCCAAACACAGCATGATTGTCTAATTGGTTAGAAATATTACTACTATTTACACCACCAACAATGCTAAAATTGAATTTCTCTGAAGCGGCTTTATCTCCAAAAATCAAAACTAATAAAGCTGCTTGTGCTTGGGTTTTTGCAATGGATGCAATCAGGAACAAAACAAGTATAGTACTTCTCAAAAACATTTTTCTCATAGGGATGATTTTTACTTTATTACAAATTAAAATTATTTCATTAATTCAATATCATTCAACTGCCAAGATTTATTAAAGTAACCTTCGCTAGGGCCATAAAAACGGAAATAAGGAAACCAGCCCCTTCCAGGAATTGTTTTGATATAATTTTTATTAGAGCCAGCTGGTTTGGTTGGACCAAAATAAATATCTGCAGAACCATCTGGATTTATTTCCATGTCTTTTCTAGAAGACATATCTGCGGAACCTTGATCAGTTACAACTGGACCACGTGTAACGTTGTCATACAATGTTATAGACCAGAATTGCTTAGCAGGCACATTAGCCGGCACGTGAAAATGATAACTTTTAGAGCCAACCAACCATTGGCCATCCTTATCCTTAGATGTTTCTAAATAAGCTTGACCATAGCCAAGAATTCTTCCTTGCATACCGGTACTATTCCCAATGGCCTCATAAAACCAAGAGCCTCTTTCATCCAATTGGGTATAGCTACTATCTTCTTGATTCAATTCTACTAAATTGGCAAATTCCCAATGCTTTCCTTCCCATACTTTAGCGCCTTTGAATCTTTTTTCAAAAGCATTGGTACGTGCAGTGATTTCACCAAACATAGCTGCTTCATTCAAGATTTTTTTCATTCTTTCATCAGGATTAAATGCTTTACCCTTTTCAATGCCTAATGACTGCATCATGGCATAAGTTACCCTATCCCTTGTTTGAACTGGTTCAGGCTGAATAGCATCTGATAATAATTTGAAATAGTCAGAATTGGTTGGGTGAGCAGAAGTCCATTTCTTTCCTCCTACTGGAACAAATTCCATAGGCGTTTTCTTGTCCTTGTTTGCCAAAGCATAAATGTTAAACATTCTTATTAACGCTTCCGCATCTTTAATATTAGGTGATAAAGCCCTAGTACCAAACCAAACCTGTACTGTAGGAGATTTAAAAACACGGTATCCTGGATAATTAGTCTGAGTAGCACTAGGTGGAAGAATCAAATACTTTCCACCAACTCCTTTATCTGGACCAGTTTGACCAACATCTGTAATGGGTTGCTGCCAAAGATCCAAAACACCACCAGCTGTCAAACCTGCTGGCGCATCTACCACCATGGGCCCCATTTTATCTAAATTCCAAAAACAGAATGCATATAAAGTAGTAATATTTGGGGTTAACATTCCTTCCTTGTCTTTTAAATCAAAAAACAAAGACATAGACCCATCTTTTGCACCAATTTCATTTTGTTGTGCCAAATGCAATGCATGAAATCCTACCAGCGGCAAGGCCCAAGCATGAACTTGACAAGCCCTTTGAAAATCACGTTCTTCGTAAACTTTATCTACTGTTTCTTTAGAAGGATAACCACTTTCCATTTTGAGATTTCCCAATCTGGTAGAAATCATTTCTGAATCAGTAACCGTAGTTTTTGTGTTGCTATCATTTTGATTGCAACTAATTACTAAGAACATAGCTATTGTTCCCAGTAATACATTTGAAAAATTACGCATGGGAGGATTTTTGTTGGTAATAAATTATAATTCAAACTGAATTCGGAACTGCCAGAAACTACTATTTCCATTAATAGTATTTCTATACAATGAACCATATCCATAATTGATTTCATATCTAAAATGTGCATTAGGATACCAGCTCAATGCTGTTGTAAATCTTTTAAAAACGCCACCACTTACCAAAGCATCATCGGCACTTGAATAAGTATACCTAGCTCCTAATTCAAAAGCTCCTGGTCCAGTTCCTTTTCTGAATTTAAAATTCTTTTTAGGCATGAGTTTACCAAGGTTTCCATTCTGTTTGTTATACCTTCTGTTTTCACCGGTTATGAACCAAGACCCTCCCAATTGAAAATAATCAAATCTTGGATTCCCTTTTGAAACGCTTTTTACAGCCGTGTTCATATACTCTGCAATAAAAGCCACAGGTCCATTCACTTTCATCCATTCAAACATGAGTGTATTTGCAGCGTCTGCATCAAAGGAACCGGTTGAGATAAAAGAAGGAGCTGTATTGGCTTCCGGTTTTGCTTTATAACTCAATTTCCCTTCTGTAGCATCGGTATGTCTAAATCCAAAACCAATATGCATCAAATCTCTGTCTGATACGTATTGGGGAAGTCCAGTGATTCTAAAAGTATATTGTGAACCATTGTCTGAAAATGACTTCCCTGTTTCCCAATAATTATTAAAAACACCAATAGTATAGGCTAAGCGGTTATTTAGCACACTATTGGAATACCTGATCCCAATATTTCTTTGTCTTACAAACATGGGTACACCAGACCCTCTTTCCATAAATCCTAGCTGGGTTCCTGGTGCTACATATTCCATCCCTACCCCTTCTTTTTGTTTACCCAATGTGATCCATCCTGAATTACCATTAAACGGAATCTCTAAGTTCCAATCTATAAAATCAAATTTCTTAGACCCAGGCTCAGCATCTAATCCATTGAAATTGGCACTCACCATATAACGCCATGGGTTTTTAAACAATAGAATATTTCCTGATACCATGATACGTTCTCCCCTGAATTCCGTTCCGGGATCCACTTTGCCCACTTGTTGAATGTTTTCAGCATTTTGGCTCAGAATATTATGGTCTAATATAAAAGCAGCACCAAAATTCAGGTTAAACCATTTGGTATGAATTTGATTCCATTTTTTGGCCATCACCGGTGCAGCTGCCATTGGCGCTTCAAACTTGCTAATGGTGGTCGTATCATTTAAAGATGCCAATAGGTCTTGAGCCTTTAATTGGACAAGGGAAAGCATTGTAAAAAGAGATAAAACTATTTTCTTCATAATCTAAGATAT
>CALRXZ020000115.1:0-13076 GCA_943372255.1 Chitinophaga pinensis | reverse complement strand
AATCCCAACTTTTTAATCTTAGATGAGCCTACCAATGACTTGGATCTTCCAACACTTGCGGTCTTAGAAAATTTCTTAAGTGAATACCAGGGTTGTGTGATGATTGTATCGCACGATAGGTATTTTATGGACAGACTAGTAGACCACTTATTTGTTTTTGAAGGGGAAGGAGAAGTGAGGGATTTTCCGGGTAACTATACCCAATACCGGATCTGGCTCAAAGACAACGAGAAAAAAGAAAACAAGTGGGCGGTGTTAGAATCCAATAAAAGCAAGGGTCAAACTACAGAAGAAGCGGTTGCTGCAAAAGCTGCAACTGTTGTTAGCAATACTCCTGCAATACCCAAACGCAAACCCAGTTTCAATGAGAAACGCGCTTTTGAACAACTAGAAAAAGAAATGCCACTCTTAGAAAAAGAGCGGCAAGACTTAACAAATAAAATGAGTGCGGGTAATTTAAATTTTGACCAAATTCAACAACTCTCAGACCGTTTAATTCAGATTAACCAAGCATTGGAAGAAAAGGAATTGCAATGGTTAGAGTTGAGTGAACTCATGTAATTATCTAAAAGAAATTAATTCTACTTCAAAAATCAACGTGCTATTGGCACCAATCTCTGCACTAATTTGTCTATCTCCGTAGGCCAAATGGGGCGGTATAAAAAAGCGCCATTTGCTTCCTGTGGGCATTAATTGTACACCTTCTGTCCAACCAGCAATTACGCGATTAAGTGGAAATTTGGCTGGGCTTCCTCTTTGTACAGAACTATCAAACACGGTTCCATTAATCATGGTGCCATGGTAATGACAAGTTACTTCATGCTGCGCAGTAGGTTTAGGGCCGGTGCCTGCTACTATGATTTCATACTGCAATCCACTAGCTAGTTCTACTATACCAGGGTTTGTTTTATTGGCAGCTAAAAAGTCTTGTCCTTCTTTTAAATTGGCTGCGGCTTTTTCTGCCTTAATTTTTGCTAATTGATCTGCT
The DNA here is from genome assembly GCA_943372255.1 of Chitinophaga pinensis. GTDB lineage: Bacteria > Bacteroidota > Bacteroidia > Chitinophagales > Chitinophagaceae > Sediminibacterium > Sediminibacterium pinensis_M. Next base: position 12,088 of record CALRXZ020000115.1, on the reverse strand, counting down.
ACTCCCATAATTTTTTATTTTCCTGCTTCTGTTAAAATAATTTGGTAAAAATAAATCATCCGCTTGAAATCTGAAACGGGTATTCTTTCATCAATACCGTGAAACCCTTTAGAATCAGTACTTGGCAAGAATTTAATCACCGCTTCTGAAAAGGGTTGAAAGTATTTAGAATCGGTTGCGCCAACTGATAAGAAGGGTACAGGAATCACGTCTTTGGTTACCTGATAAGTGGCGTTTTCAACCAATAAATAACCTTTTGAATCCAGTGCAGCTGCTGGACCATTATAATCTGCTTGACTAGCTTTTGTAACTTCAATTCTTGGGTCATCCACTTGAGCCCGAATAAAAAATTCTACGTCATCTGCTGTTTGTCCAGGCATAATGCGCGTATTCACAATGGCTTTGGCAACACTGGGGATCACATTGTCTTTCATACCTGATTGCACAATGGTTGGAACAATAGTAGTGCGGATTAAGGCATTGCTGCTCTTGTCTTTTTCCAATTCCCCCACCAATACTTTTTCAAATAACCAGGGATTGGCAATGGCCATTCTTTGGGCAAAAGAAAGTCCCGGTCCAATGCGCTGAAACATTTCTTGAATTACGGGTAATACCTTGTAAGGCATTTGTTTTTCACGCAGTTTAACCAGACCTTTAGAAAGAATATCAATGGCTGTTTCTTTTGCAGGAGTGGAACTATGTCCACCTGCTTGGTCAACCGTTAAATCAAAACTCATATAGCCCTTTTCTGCTACAGCAATCAAGGCTACAGGTCTTTTCAGTTCTGGAAAATGTTCACGCGTAATTTCTCCACCTTCATCCAAGACCATTTCAGGTTTGATTTTCTGTTCTTGCATGTATTTGGCAATGGCTTGCGCCCCATGTCCAATGGTTTCTTCATCGTTGCCAAAACTGAAATAAAAATCACGCTCGGGTTGAAATCCCTGTGACAATAATTTTTCAGTGGCTTCTAAGATGCTGATCAAACTAGACTTGTCATCGGCCACGCCGCGGCCATAAACCGTATCATTTTTGAGCTCTCCACCAAATGGTGCCACCGTCCATTGTTTGGCAGTAGCTGCTTCTACCGGCACTACGTCAAAATGTGCCATGAGTACATAGGGCTTTTGTTCAGGGTGTTTACCAGGCCAATGATATAACCTACTCAAAGCATTAAAAGACAAATGGGTAAGGTGTTGGTGTACTAAGGGATACTGCTGTTCCATCAATTGCCAAAAGGCATTAAATTGAAGGGTATCTACAGGAAGACCATCGCCAAAGCTAATGGTGGGAATTCGAATAGCTGCACGTAAATGGGCTAATGCGGAATCTGGTAAAGCAGGCAATTCCTTTGCAGGTTTTGAAGGGATGTCTTTGCTAAAGCGATAGGTATTGAACAATACAATACCACTCAACACAAGTGCTGCAAAAAATAGGAACAGAAAAATCTTCTTAATCATGATGCTTGGATAAAGCAACAAGATACGCCAGACTAGTTGATCTTAATACCAGGAAGTACTTTGGTTAACTTGTTTTTCTTATCAATATCACTTTGACGAATCACAGGATGCACTTCTCCCATACTATTACACTTAAAACACTGCACTTTGTAAGTTTTCTTGGCATATTCAACATTGCAAACACCCTCATTCCAATCTGTACCAGATATTACATAAGAATTATCTGAATCAGGGCCAGAAGATGGTACAAAACGTAATGAACCGCTGTTGTCAAATTTGATATTGATACCATTGTCATCAATGGATTCTATAATTCCAGGCGTATAAGCATTAATAGTAATTTCTTCTACCACTGAGTTATTAATATAGCGAAGAACGCCAGAAGCAACTTCTGCCTTTGTACTATCAATACCTCTTGTTAAAACAATTTTTTGATCTAAATAAACCTGCACTTTCTTATAGTCAATGTTAAAGGCCTTCATTTTCATCTGCAGTTCAGGGTTGTAAATAATATAATTAGCCTTGTCTGTTACGCTTGTAGGTGGTGTATATGCATTAGAAGGTTCAGCTGCATTACCAGCTGCTTCCACATGTGGCTTAATGTAGGCTTTGGAAGAGCCTGTTTTCCTGCCAGTACAAGCTACCAGAAATAGAAAACTGATGAAAACAAGACTAGCCGCAGATCGATACATCATTTGAAACATTTTGACAAAATTAAGGATTAAAGCAAAAAAAAGGTCATTTTTCAGCCTGCTAAATGGGCTTAAACCCAATACAGTAAAGGGTTATACCATTTAAGGCAATGAAAACCCATACCAGTTTCTTGGTATTTTCCTTGTTTGAAACAGATTTTTAAGGGCTTTTATTGCACAGAGTGGCAATAAATGTTTTGTTAATTCCTAGTCTTTTCTGTTCACTTTGGTAAAATCCTTGCTTACCCTAGCCTTCATAATGCCTGTTGTGTCTTTACCTGGAGAAACCACCCGTACCTTGTATTCGCACTCGTAGAAATTAGGGGCTTCGTAAAACAAGACTTCTTGAACGTCAAATTTTACCTTGCTTGAATCATTGTTTACTGTGCTATACAAAAACTCACGCATGGCTTTGTTCAAGTGTTCATTTACATCTGCTGTCTTGGGTTTTTTCTGACAGGAAACAAGGGTTGTGAAAACCAATACCAAAGCAAATAGAATTTTTTTCATATGGCTTATTGTTGAATGTATTTTTGATTGAATTCAGGATAAAGGTCTAATAATGCGTTGCTTTTACCATCTTTTTCAAATAGAAACTCCCAAGTATTCAAGGGCTCCCAAATAAATGTTCCACGCATTTTCTTGTTTTTTATGGAAAATGCTATTTGGTTAACTTCTTTCTTTTTGGCAGTATATTCAACTACTACTAAGTCTTGAGAATATCGAGTTGATAAATCTTGTAGATTTTTTTCTAGATCTTCTAATGTACCATGCCACTGTGGATAGTAGGATTGTCCAATTACATCAAATTTTAATCCCCTTGTAATCAATTGATCCAAGAACCAACGCGATTCTTTATTCTGACCTCCGCATGCAATATGAATCATCACGGGGGTTTTAGGGTTATTGTCTCTTACGCCTTTAATCCCGGATTGAATTAATTCAGCTAACACATCCATTTCCTTGGTGTTACCCTCGGGCCATAGCATACCATGATCAATTTCATTACCTACTTGTACCATGTCTGGATAAGTGCCTTGTGCTTTAAGTGCAGACAAAACGGTTGTGGTATGTTGGTAGATGGCTTTTTTTAAATCTTCCTGACCAAGGCCTACCCAAGCTGCGGGTTTAATCTGTTTTCCAGGATCTGCCCAGGTATCACTATAATGAAAATCAAGTAAGAACTTTAATCCTGCTTTCTTAACCCTTTTAGCCATAACCAATGTATGGGCCAAGTCACAAAAACCTTTGCCAGGTGAGTATCCACTATCAGCAGCTGGATTTACAAAAATGCGCAATCGGATATAGTTGAAACCTTTTTCTTTTAAAAGTAAAATGGCATCCTTGGTTTTTCCCTTGTCTGAAAATTGAATACCCTTGGCTTCTAGTTCTGGGAGAAAAGAAATATCTGCACCTAAGATATTTTCAGTTTTGCCATTTTGGGCAAAAATGGATAAGACAAAAAACAAAAAAGAAAATAAAACAATTAAGCGCTTGAGCATGCATCTAATTTGATGTGCTAAGTTAACTAACTCAAAGATGAAAAAGGAAAATCTCTCTAACTTGATTAAACAGTGGAAACCTTATAATGCCCTTTTGAAAAAAGGAAATTTATAACAGCCCCCCTCTACGTCGGTTAATAGAAATACATAATCTCCATCTGGCATATGCGTCATATTCAATTGAATCTCTTGCCCATGAAAACTACCTTTTCGTAAAATGGTTTGTTCTTGAGATTCTATACGGTAGTTCAATACGCATTTGCGTAAGATAGGGGAATGAATTTGAACGTGCATGCGGTCATGCACAATGTCCGTGATTTCAACGGAACCAGCAGTTAGTGTCAGCATTAGGGGTAATTCTGACCCCTAATGTAAGTTAAAATAAAAACTTATGCACAATTAAATGCAAAAAATTTATCAAATTCACATATAATATCCACAATAGGTCATAAAAAACCCATTCATTAAGAATGGGCTTTAAAATAATAATTACAAAGCTTAGTTGGTTTCGTAAGCAGAAACAGGCTCACAAGTACAAATTAGGTTTCTGTCTCCATGGGTATTGTTTACCCTTGCTACAGAAGGCCAGAATTTGTTCAAAGTCACATAATACAATGGGAATGCCGCTTCTGTTCTGCTATAGGGTTTGGTCCATTCATCTGCACAAACCAAAGCCTGCGTATGCGGTGCATTTTTCAATGGATTTTCCAACTTATCCCACTCACCTGATTCCACTTTTACAATCTCACTATGAATAGAAATCAAGGCGTCGCAGAAACGGTCAAGTTCTCCCTTGTCTTCACTCTCTGTTGGTTCAATCATAATGGTACCAGGAACAGGGAAGCTCATGGTAGGAGCGTGGAAGCCATAGTCAATTAAACGTTTAGCAACGTCTTCTGCTTCAATACCGCAAGATTGTTTGAATGGACGAAGGTCAACAATAAATTCGTGTGCACAAGTACCATTGCTACCAGCATACAAAATCTTATAAAATTTCTCCAATCTTGCACGCATATAATTGGCGTTCAAAATGGCGTATTCAGTGGCTTTGCGTACACCTTCAGATCCCAACATTTTAATATACGCGTAACTAATCAGCAAGATGCTGGCAGAACCAAATTCAGCAGCACTTACTGCATGGTGTTCCGTATTGTTTTCAGATCTTACATGTCCGGGTAAATAAGGAGCTAATTTATCGTTCACACAAATAGGTCCCATGCCAGGTCCGCCACCACCGTGAGGAATAGCAAAAGTCTTGTGCAAGTTCAAGTGACAAACATCGGCACCAATCATACCTGGGCTAGTTAGACCAACCTGTGCATTCATATTAGCACCATCCATATATACCAATCCACCATTATCATGAATAATCTGACAAATGGATTTGATGGTTTCTTCAAACACACCATGTGTAGAAGGATAAGTAACCATTAAACCGCCCAAGACTTCTTTGTATTGAATGGCTTTGGCTTCTAAATCGGCCACGTCAATATTACCCGCTTCGTCACATTTACAAACAACCACTTTAAATCCAGCCATTACTGCTGATGCAGGATTGGTACCGTGTGCACTAATAGGAATCAAGACCACATTTCTATGGCTTTCTTTTCTAGCTTGGTGATAAGCACGAATGGTTAACAAACCAGCGTATTCACCTTGTGCACCACTATTGGGTTGCAAGCTACAAGCAGTAAAACCGGTAATCTTGCAGAGATAATCATTTAGTTCTCCAATCATTTGCTGATAACCCAAACTTTGGTTAGCAGGAATAAAGGGATGCAGACCTCCAAATTCAGGCCAAGAAACAGGAATCATTTCTGTAGCAGCATTCAACTTCATAGTGCAGGAGCCCAATGAAATCATGCTAGTATTCAAAGACAGGTCTTTGTTTTCTAGTTGTTTAATATAGCGCATCATTTGGCTCTCACTATGATGGGTATTAAATACCGGATGCGTTAAATAAGTACTGCTTCTTTTAGCGTGAGCAGGAATATTGGTCAAACCCAAGTCAGAATCAAATTCAATGGTGGCTTCATCCTGACCCTTTGCTTGTGCAAAAACGTAGACAATATCTAACACGTCTTTTTGCATACAGGTTTCATCAATGGTAATGCTAATCTGTTTGTCTGTAGTATAGCGCAGGTTAATTTCCTCTTTTTCAGCAAAAGGCAAAATAGTAGCTGCGTCTGCTACAACAGTAATGGTATCAAAATAAGTATCACTTACTGTTTGATAACCCAAGTCTTTCAAAGCCAATTGAAGACTCTGTGTTAACTCGCTCACGCGCGATGCAATATTTTTTAAACCCTCTGCTCCATGATATACGGCATACATAGCAGCCATATTAGCAAGCAATGCTTGTGCGGTACAAATATTGGAAGTAGCTTTTTCGCGTTTAATATGTTGCTCCCTTGTTTGTAAAGCCATGCGCAAAGCGCGATTGCCCTGAGCATCAATACTCACACCAATCAAACGGCCAGGCATACCTCTTTTGAATTCGTCTTTGGTTGCAAAGAAAGCAGCGTGTGGACCACCAAAACCCATGGGAACGCCAAAACGTTGAGCGCTACCAACAGCAATATCGGCATCCAATTCACCAGGAGGTGTTAATAGGGTCATTGCCAATAAATCAGTTGCCATAATGGTATGACCACCAGCTGCATGCACAGAAGCATGAAACTTTCTGTAGTCTTCAATGGCTCCTAAGTTATTAGGATATTGTACTATGGATCCACAATAAGTTTCGTCAATAGAAGCAAATCTATAATCACCCACTACTATTTCAATGCCTATCGGCTCCGCCCTAGTAATTAAAACGTCAACCGTTTGAGGGAATACGTGTAGGTCTACAAAAAATTTGGGTTTGGTAATATTATCAGCCTTATTCACTTGGTTAAAGACCATGGCCATGGCTTCTGCAGCAGCAGTTGCTTCATCTAATAATGATGCATTGGCAATGGGTAGACCAGTTAGGTCTGTGATCATGGTTTGAAAATTCAACAGACTTTCCAAACGGCCTTGTGAAATCTCTGCTTGATAAGGGGTGTACTGGGTATACCATCCTGGATTTTCAAAAATATTTCTCAGAATCACACTTGGAGTAATAGTGCCATAATAACCTTGGCCAATATAAGTGCGGTAAACTTTGTTTTTTGCAGCCACTTTCTTGAGCTCGCTTAAATATTCAAACTCGCTGATGGCAGCAGGAATATCTAAGTTTTCCTTAATGCGAATGCTGTCTGGTACGGTCTTGCTGATTAGTGTTTCCAAACTGTCCATGCCAATTGTGGCAAGCATGGCTTGAGTATCTGCTTGGTTGGGGCCTATATGCCTTCCGTGAAATTCGTTTGACTGCTGGTTAAATAAGTTCATAAGATTGTCTTATTCTTTTAAGGCTGAATGACTGACTTATTACAAAGATTGGGTTCAATTGTTTGAAATCCAAGGTTTGGAAAGGCGCAAAGTTAAGCAGATACAACGGCATTTTTGTAGCTATATCTCTTATGGGGATAGCGTGTGCATGAAACTGATCAAGAAACTAACAGAGTCTTCTGTTTAGGCATTCATTTGTTTGCTTTCTTGCTCTCGCATTTGCTCACTGGTTTGGCGGCTCCCGTCATGACTCCATCCGGGAGGGCCTATCAAATACTGCCATCTTTGAGAAAAGCTGATGCCATCTTGGGTACAGTCCTTCCAAATCTGTTGCCATTCATGAAATACTACCGTGATTGGGCCGGGATTTTCTAGGTTCTTGGTTAGGCCATATTGAATGGGGGCGTATTCCTCCGGTTCTAATTCCGCTTGAAAAGTTCCAAATAATTTGTCCCAGAGAATTAGAAACATACCCATATTCTTGTCCAAATATTTGGGATTAGAACCATGGTGCACCCGGTGGTGCGATGGGGTGACCAAAATATGCTCTAAAAAGCCCATTTTCTGAATATACTCCGTATGCACAAAAATGCCCCAGATCTGAGTGGCTGAATACACAAACAAAAGATCCAATGGATCAAATCCTAGGAGTGCAATAGGAATAAAATAGAGAAATCTATACAAGGGTTGAAAAACCGATGATCGGAATCCTACTGTAAAATTCATGGTTTCACTGCTATGATGCGTTACATGCACGGCCCAGAACAAACGGATTTCGTGGTCAAAACGATGTAACCAATAATACATAAAGTCTTCTGTCAAGACCAGCAAGATCCAGTAAAGGGGGCCAACAGTCCAATGAATGGGACTCAGTTGAAAGAAATATCCCAAAATGGCTAAAGTGACTAAACGGAATGCCAGATCCAATCCTCCATTCAATAACATCAAGTATACATTGGATGCTGTATTGCGTAAGGTATAGGTTTTTCGGTGTTGCAAATGAGATAGCAAGAGCTCAATGCCAATGATGATGCAATAAATAGGGGTTGAAATTAAGATCAACCATTGCTCTCTAATGGAGTCCATGTATCAAGTCTATTTTGGTTCTTGTCTGAGCTATCAGTAGGAATGCCGATATTTGCCCACGCAATTTACACAACAATTGTCAACCTTAAATTAATTAGCAGTATGGTACCTGAAATAGACTTGGAAAACTGGGAGAAAAGAAGTGGCGAGCATGAAAAGCAATACAAGTACTATTTGCAGAAAGCCGATAAGAAAAAAGTGCTGAAATTATTACCAGAATTGCACGATGCTGCTTTTGAGAAAATAGACTGTTTGCAGTGTGCCAATTGTTGTAAGAATTATTCCCCCAGGTTTAAGATGCCCGATATTAAACGGATTAGCAAATACCTTAGGATCAAAGAAACCGAACTCATTGATAAATATTTGGTCATGGACAATGAAGGGGATTATGTAACCAAGTCTTCTCCCTGTCCTTTTTTAGGTGCAGATAATTTCTGCTCCGTGTATGAGTCAAGGCCAACTGATTGTCACAGATTCCCTTATACTGACGAAGATGTATTATTTAAAAAGCCGGCCATTACAATGAAAAATGCAACATTCTGCCCTGCTGTATTTTTTGTTTTGGAAGGATTACTGGCTAATAAATAATTAGTATTCCATCTTTCTAAGAGAAGGGGCTTTTACCCAGGTAGCTGCAACTACAAGTAGTGTCATGCAACCACCAAAAACTACCGATGGTACAACGCCTAATAATTTGGCGGCAACACCACTTTCAAATTGGCCCAATTCATTGCTGCTATTGATAAACATGCTGTTGACACTCATCACACGGCCTCGCATTTGGTCCGGTGTTTTCAATTGTAAAATGGTGCCACGTATCACAACGCTGATTCCGTCTAAAATGCCACTTAGCAACAATGCAACAAATGAAATCCAGAAGATTTCTGAAAGAGCAAATACAATAATACAAATACCAAATCCGCCAACGGCTAATAATAATTTTTTTCCCTGTTGTTTTTTCAAAGGGAATACAGTGAGTATTACAATAACCAAGATAGCGCCAATATCAGAAGCTGCATTGAGCCAGCCAAATCCAACTGGTCCCATTTTCAAAATGTCTTTTGCAAAAACAGGAATCATGGCAACGGCGCCACCAAAGAGAACGGCAAACAAATCAAGACTTAAAGCACCTAACACTTCCTTGGTACGGAATACAAAACTTAATCCCTCTTTTACACTCTCCAAGGTTTTCTGTTCTCCTCTTTCTTTTAATGGTGGTTTGGGTTTGATCCGCCACATAAAAGACAAACCAATTGCCACTAAGGACGCAATGGTGATTAGGGAACCCGTATTACCAAATCCTGCAATAAAGAATCCAACTGAAGCGTGACCAATTACAGAAGCACTTAACCAAATTCCTTGGTTCCAAGTGGTGGCATTTTGTAAAAGGTCTTTGGGTACAATAGAAGCTACCATGGTACCAAAGCTAGGCCCAGTAAAGGCTCTAAAGATGCCAGTGAAAAAGATGATAATATAAATGGCAAACGTGATCCAGTGATTACTCAAAAAGGAAGCTGTGAATTTGGTAGACAAACCCAACAATAGTATCGCGCAAAGCAAATAAAGCGATACGCCTGTTAATAATAATTTTCTTTTCTCTGATATGTCAATCACATGTCCAGCGTACAAGGATAAAGACACTGCGGGAATTACTTCAGAAAGTCCAATCAATCCAATGGCAAAGGGTTCATTGGTTAATTCATACACCCACCAACCCACCAAGGTTCCCATCATTCTAAGACCCATGATAAACAAAAATCGCCCCAGCATCAGGTTGCGGTATTCGGGGATCCGCATGGCTGCTAAAGGGTCGCTTGTTTTTTGAATGATATCCATCTAGGTTTACAATACCGGAAACCCCGGAAAGTTTTAGGTGTCTAATTAAGGCAGACTAAAATAGTGTTGACCATCTTCAAAGTCTTTGTCTAGCGCGTCAAGTACCACTTGAAAATGCGCTTCATTACCTAAGAAGTCTGCATTGCTAGCGTCTATGAAAATGGTTTTGATATTATGCTGTTTAATATAACTGGTATAAGTTTCTTGAAGGTTGAACAAGTATTCATCAGGAATGGCCTGCTCGTATGATCGGTTACGCTTTTTAATATTGGCTTGAAGCTTATTCACCGGCGCGTGTAAATAAATCAAGATATCTGGAAAAACCAATTGCTGGTGTATTATATCAAAGAGTTTTTGATAGAGTCTAAATTCCTCATCGGGCAAAGTTACTTTGGCAAAAAGTAGACATTTGGTAAACAAGTAATCAGACACCGTAATGCTTTGGAATAGATCCTTGGTATGCACCATTTCTTTGAGCTGTTTATACCTTTCTGCCATAAAAAATAACTCTACGGGAAACGCATATTGCTCAGGGTTGCTATAGAATTTGGGCAGAAAAGGGTTCTCCGCAAACTCTTCCAGAATTAAACGTGCATTAAAATGCTTGGCCAATAAATGGGCCAATGTGGTTTTACCCGCGCCAATATTCCCCTCAACCGTAATAAAATGGTGTTTCATGTGATGCTGCTCCTACTCAAACAAAAATAGGCTCCAAGCTTAAGCCACGGTTGACAATTTTTGCACATCCAAATGGTCGGGGCAAATTTCTAGTAAGGATTGAATGCTTTTTTGAAGTATGGGGTGCATTACATCAGGTGCAATTTCTGCAAGAGGCAATAGGGCAAAGCGCCTTTGGTGCATGGCAGGATGAGGCAATTGCAACAAATCTGTGTTTTGAACCAATTGGTCAATCAGCAAGATATCAAGGTCAATAACCCTTGGTCCCATTTTAATCTCCCTGGTTCTACCCATTTGAAGCTCAATTTCTAAAAGTGCTTGCATGAGCCCATGGGGCGATAGTTGGGTAGACAAAACCAAGGCTTGGTTGTAGAAAGCTGGCTGCTGGGTGAGCCCCCAAGCAGAGGTTTCGTATATTGCGGAACTTTGAACGATTTTCCCACAGGTTTGTTCAATGTTGAATACGGCTTTTTGCAGATTCGCGGATCTGTTACCAAGGTTACCGCCTATCAGTAAATAAGCTGTGCTCATACATCACAATTGTTGCTGGGAGCAAATATCTTTAAATTCAATGAGTTGAACTCAAATAACTATTGTAATACATGAAAAGTTTTTTCAAATCCTTCTTTGCAGCATTGCTAGCCATGTTCATTTTTTGCATCTTGGGCTTCTTCATTTTAATTGGTATTGCAGCCAGTCTTTCTAGTACAGAAAAACCAACTATTGGAGACAATGGGGTGCTGGTTTTAGACCTGACCAATAGCTTTAAAGAACAATCCATAGAAAACCCATTTGCCTTTTTGAATAAATCAGAAGAGGTAGATGTGCCAAGTTTATACAATGTGCAGCGCTTGCTCAAACACGCCAAAAATGATACCAATATCAAAGGCGTTTACATGCTTTGTGCTAACAATCCAAATGGATATGGTGCAAGTGAAGAATTGCGCCGAGCCATTTTAGATTTTAAAACTTCTGGAAAATTTGTCATTGCTTTTGGAGAAACCATTACCCAGAAAGGCTATTACTTAGGAGCAGCAGCAGACAAAGTCTATTGCCATCCGCAAGGAGGATTGGATTGGAGTGGATATTCAACTGGTATGTTATACTTAAAAGGCATGTTGGACAAACTTGAAATTCAACCACAGATCTTTTACGCAGGTAAATTTAAAAGTGCTACAGAGCCCTTGCGTGAAACACAAATGACAGATGCCAACCGTTTGCAAACTGGCATTTGGCTGGGTGATTTGTACAATCATTTTTTAAAGGCTGTTGCTGATACACGCAAAATGGATACGGCTAACTTAAGAGCATTGGCAGTAAATGGTAGTATTCAAACTGCCAACGATGCATTGAAAAATCATTTGGTAGATGGCTTGTTATACGATGACCAATTAAAGGCAGAAATTAATCAGCGATTAAAGGCTGAGAAAAATGCCAAAATTAATTTTGTTTCTTTGGGCGA
>CALRXZ020000114.1:0-13093 GCA_943372255.1 Chitinophaga pinensis | reverse complement strand
CCCATTATTCCTTTAGATGGAATTTTCAATTAATGGCTTCTCAAGGATATATTGTGGTAGCACCTGATAGAAGGGGTGTATTTGGCAATGGTACCAAATGGACAGAGGGTGTGAGTAAGGATTGGGGAGGTCAAGTGATCAATGATTATCTCAGTGCTATAGATGTTGTTTCTAAAGAGACTTATGTAGACAAACAAAGATTGGGATGTGTAGGTGCTAGCTTTGGAGGGTTCTCGGTATTTGCTTTGGAAGCTTTGCATGGCAATAGATTTAAAACCTTTATTTCTCACGATGGCATTTTTGATTTCAGGAGCATGTATGGCACCACAGATGAATTGTTTTTTGAAAACTTTGAAAAAGGTGGCAACTACTGGGATAAAAATAACGCAGTAGCACAACGTTCTTACAAACAATCTCCCAGTGAAATGGTGGCCAAATGGAATACCCCAATTATGATTGTTCAAGGTGGCAAAGATTATCGCGTATCCATAGAGCAAAGCCAGCAAGCATTTCAAGCCGCACAATTAAAAGGAATCAAATCTAGATTACTCTATTTTCCTGATGAGAACCATTGGGTGTTAAAAGCACAAAATGCCTTGGTTTGGCACCATGAGTTTTATAAATGGTTAGATGAAACCTTAAAATAAAAATCTGTATCCTTTTTTAAACAGATACAGATCTTACATAATACTGGCATATAAAAAGCTCATCTTATTTCAAGTTGAGCTTTTTTATTTGTTATAATTTCTAGCACCAAAAAGCAAACTACCAATTCTAATAAGATTGCTTCCGTTTTCAATAGCTAGTTGATAGTCACCACTCATCCCCATGGACAAAACAGAAAATTCAATATTATCTGTTTTAAGTATTTTAAACGCTTGGTACAAACCATTAAGGTAAGCAAATTCGGGCTGAACTACCAATGGATCATCACTAAAAGAAGCCATGCCCATTAATCCAATGATTTTGATATTGGGCAAACTTGCTGCAGTTTCTAATGCAGCTTTTAATTCTTCTGCATCCATCCCAAATTTGGTTTCTTCCTTGGCAATATGCACTTGTAATAAAACGGGTATGACCCGATTGTTTTTGGCTGCCTGTTTGTTAATTTCTACCAATAATTTAAAACTATCCACCCCATGAATCAAGTGTACAAAGGGGGCAATGTATTTGACTTTATTGGACTGTAAATGACCAATAAAATGCCAATGAATATCTTGGGGCAAGGCAGCAGCTTTATCTACCAATTCTTGCACATAATTCTCTCCAAAATCTCTTTGACCTAGAGTATATAATTCCAGAATATCTTCTTGGGGTTTGGTTTTACTAACCGCAACCAGCGATACTTGTTTGGTCTCCAAAAATGTCTTGATCTCTTGGTATTGTTCAATTGCTACAGGCATATCCCCCCTATCGATTATTTTAAAATGGATCTACTGATCACAATTCTTTGCACTTCACTGGTACCCTCATAGATCTGGGTAATTTTAGCATCGCGCATCAAGCGCTCAACATGGTACTCTTTTACAAAGCCATAACCTCCATGAATTTGAACGGCTTCTGTGGTAGTCCACATAGCTGTTTCAGAAGCATATACTTTTGCCATGGAAGAACTCAAGGTATAATCCAACCCATTGTCTTTTTCCCAAGCGGCTTTTAAGCATAATAATCTTGCAGCTTCAATTCTGGTAGCCATATCGGCCAATTTGAATTGGATAGCTTGATGGTGCATGATTTCCTTACCAAATGCCTTACGTTGTTTGCTATATGCTAGGGCTAACTCATAAGCACCGCTGGCAATCCCCAAGGCTTGAGAAGCAATTCCAATTCTACCACCTGCCAATGTTTTCATGGCAAATTTGAAACCAAAACCATCTTCCCCAATCCTATTTTCTTTGGGCACTTTCACATCAGTAAACATAATAGTATGTGTATCACTACCGCGAATACCTAATTTATTTTCTTTGGCCGCAACCGTAACTCCTGGCCAGTTTTTTTCTACAATAAATGCATTGATGCCATGACTTCCCTTGGCAACATCTGTTTGTGCAATCACCAAATACACTGACGCAGAAGATCCATTGGTAATCCAGTTCTTGGTACCATTAATTAAATAATGGTCTCCCATATCTTCAGCAGTAGTTCTTTGTGAAGTAGCATCGCTTCCAGCTTCTGGCTCACTTAATAAAAAAGCGCCAATATATAATTCACCGTCTTTTTTACCTTGGGCTATAGGAGTTAAATATTGTTGTTTTTGAGCTTCATTACCAAATTTTTCCAATCCCCAACAAACAAGGCTATTATTTACACTCATACAAACAGAAGTACTGGCGTCAACTTTACTAATTTCTTCCATGGCCAATACATAACTGATGGTGTCCATTCCACTTCCTCCGTAGGCTGGATCTGTCATCATTCCCATAAATCCCAAGTCAGCTAATTGCATTACTTGTTCTTTGGGAAATTTTTGCAATTCGTCCCTTTCAATTACCCCAGGCTTACACTGGTTTTGTGCAAAGTCACGGGCGGCTTTCTGGATCATTAAGTGTTCTTCTGTCAATTCAAAATGCATGTCATTGGATTTATGGGTAAAAATAGGAAAAGATTTGATTTCCTAACAAATGTTAGTTAAATCATTTTCCCCAATTTTACTTCACCAATTGAATAGTCTTGGCATTCTTTTGTGCTTTTAAGGCCAATTCGGTTGCCAGCAAACAATGTGCTTGAGGCATGGCCGTTTCTGTTCTATTCAATACATCGTCTACTAATAATTGGCCAAATGGTAAAGGCTCTTTATTACAATCTATGTATTTGGTTTCTTTTTGATTCACCAAATACAAATGGTTTCCGCCATTGTGACCACTAGCTATATCTACATTCTTTCTAATTTCAATGAAACCTTCGGTTCCCAAAATAGTGAGTCTACCATCACCCCAACTAGCTAGTCCATCCGGCGTAAACCAATCTACCCGAATATACCCCATACCCCCATTGCCCCTTAGCATCACGTCTCCAAAATCTTGAAACTTAGGATACTGTGGATAATGGGTATTGGCAACCTGAGATGCTACTACTTCGGCCTCTGTAGATCCTGTAAAAAACAAGAATTGATCAAACTGATGAGAACCTATATCGGTAATAATGCCACCATATCTGGCTTTGTCAAAAAACCACTCTGGTCTTGATTTAATACTCATTCTATGTGGTCCTAATCCAATGGTCTGAATTACATTGCCAATGGCACCCGCTTTAACCAATTCACCTGCTTTTACGGTGGCTCTGTTTTCAAAGCGTTCACTATACATGATAGAATAAATTCTGTTGGTAGCTTTCTGCACTTTTCTAACCTGTGCCAATTGATCTAGTGTAATAATACCGGGCTTGTCTACTAAATAGTCTTTACCGTGTTGCATGACACGAACACCTAAGGGAGCACGTTCATCAGGTATTCCTGAACTTAAGATTAATTGTAGCGATGTATCTTCTAACACTTCTTGTTCAGACCTTGCTAATTTGGCTTCCGGAAATTGTTTCATAAAAGCAGCAACCAATTCTGGTTCTTTGGCATAGATCCAAATCAATTCACCCCCACCCCTTTTCACTGCTTCTGTCATCCCATAAATATGACTATGATTAATATTAATAACGCCAAATCTAATTCTAGTGGCTGCTTTTAAGGAAGGAGAATTAGCATTAGCTGATGCTTTTACTCCTGTTAAGAGTGCCATACCAGAGGCAGCTGCACTTGCTTTTAAAAAATCTCTTCTATTTGAGAACTGCTGTTTCATATTTGAGAAATTTATTTTTACCAATGTAAAACAAAAAACATTAGCCTTTTCAATCTATGATGGAAAGATTCCTATATCGTTTTCGTATATTGTGTTCTTCTCAAAACTGCCATATGACCCACTGGAAAATTAAAGTATCTCTTTTCCTGAATTACTTTGTATTTGCGCTTTTACTCAATAGCGTAGGTACTGTAATCCTTCAGGTACAAAATAATTATCAGGTAAGCGCCTCTTCTGCCAGTGTTTTAGAAGCATTTAAAGACTTGAGCATAGCCATAGCCTCATTTTTTATTGCTTCCTATATTAACCGAATAGGATATAAAAAATCAATGTTATTGGCTTTGGTTTTTGTTGGACTGGGCTGTTTACTAATGCCCATACTACCTGGCTTTTTAACTACAAAATTATTATTTGCCATAACGGGAGCCAGTTTTGCCATGATTAAAGTAAGTGTTTTTGCCAGCATTGGCATTATTACCAAGGATGAAAAAGAACACGCCAGTTTCATGAATTTTATTGAGTCCTTTTTCATGGTTGGAATTTTAACTGGCTATTTTATTTTTAGTGCTTTTGTTGACGATGCTAATCCTGGTTCCACTTCCTGGTTAAAAGTCTATTATTTATTAGCAGGCATAGTAGCCCTTGCCTTTATTTTATTATTATCCGCTCCATTAGATGAATCTAGTGTTCAAAAGAACAAGGAAGAAAATACCAACAATTATCAAGAGATGTTTCAATTGATTTTATTACCCGTTGTGTTGGTGTTTGTTGCAAGTGCTTTTGTATATGTGCTCATTGAACAA
Organism: Chitinophaga pinensis; assembly: GCA_943372255.1. GTDB lineage: Bacteria > Bacteroidota > Bacteroidia > Chitinophagales > Chitinophagaceae > Sediminibacterium > Sediminibacterium pinensis_M. The sequence goes on along the minus strand of CALRXZ020000114.1, from coordinate 8,502 downwards.
AGTATTATGAGTTGGCTACCAACTTATAATAGCAAAGTTTTACACTTACCCCAATCTTTAAGTATTCAAATGGCCAGTATCTTGGCTGGTGCAACGGCTATTGGTCGTTTTCTTGCGGGATTAGTGCTTCGGAAATTAAATTGGTTATTGGTGTTGACAACTTGTCTAATTCTGGCAGCTTCTCTTGTGTTAATTGCCATACCCCTTGCTAATAATGCAGATACTTCTCATGTTACAGGATGGTTTGATGCGCCTATTGCCACATTTATCTTTCCATTAATTGGTTTTTTATTAGCACCTGTTTATCCTGCAATCAATTCTGTCATACTATCGGCTTTGCCAAAGAATAAACATGGTTATATGTCTGGTTTGATAGTAATCTTTTCTGCTCTTGGTGGAAGTACAGGATCATTAATCACTGGATATATTTTCCAACACTATGATGGCAAAACTGCTTTTTATTTTTCCTTGGCCCCAATTAGCTTATTGATCCTTTTATTAATTAGCTTTTATAAGATCCAACAAAAGTCTTCCCTCAACAAAGCTTAATAATGGATCAGTATACACAAGTATATCAACTAGAAGCACTATTTGATCAAGTTCAAACTGCTCAAATCTTGGAAGATGGAAAAACATTTGTGGATTGTATTCCATTAAAGCCATTAGAGCAAATTAATGCCGCATTTGAAAATGAGCGAAATCAAATTGGCTTTTCATTGAAATTATTTGTTGAACAAAATTTTCAATTACCAGAATTGATTGGAAATAATTATCAATCAAATCCTACATTGAGTCTTGCAGAAAACCTTGCCCTACTTTGGCCAGTTTTAACTAGAGAACCCAAAGCCGAACAAAGTTCCATTATTCCATTACCCAATAGATATATTGTTCCAGGGGGTAGATTTAGAGAAGTGTATTATTGGGACTCTTATTTTACCATGTTGGGTTTGGCCGTACAAAATAGATTGGATTTAATTGAAGATATGGTGGCCAATTTTGGCTATTTAATAGAAACCTATGGTCATATTCCAAATGGAAATAGACAATATTATTTAAGTAGAAGTCAACCACCATTTTTTGTTTTGATGGTTGAGTTATTAGCAAACACAAAAAAGGATAATACCATTCTATTACAATACTTACCCTTACTAGAAAAAGAATACCAATTCTGGCAAAACGGACAATCCAATTTAGAAAAAGGGGCTTCATTTGAACACATGGTTAGACTACTAGATGGTCAATATTTAAATCGCTATTATGATCAAGAATCAATACCTAGACAAGAAAGTCATACAGAAGACAAACATATTGCGGCAAAAGGCAATAGAGATGCTGACATCATTTATAAAGACCTAAGAGCCGGTGCAGAAAGCGGTTGGGACTTTTCAAGTAGGTGGTTTACCAAAGAATCGGATATCACTAGTATTGAAACTACCCAGATCTTACCTGTAGATTTAAATTGCTTGATATGGAAAATGGAAGATAGTTTATCAACCTGGAGCAAACTTGCTGGAAAACAAGAAGCTTCTGACTATTATGGTCAATTAGCAGAAAAAAGAAAAAAAGCAATACAAGACTATTTTTGGAATCCTGAATGCCAATTCTTCTGTGACTTCCAATTTAATAACCATGCAAGTACTGGAAAAATAACGGCTGCCGGTTTGTATCCACTTTTTTTTGGATTAGCAACAATGGCACAAGCAGAAGCATGCAGCAGGGTTACTCAAAATCAATTATTAGAAGTTGGTGGATTGGTTACAACACCCATATATTCTGGTCAACAATGGGATGCCCCTAATGGTTGGGCACCACTTCAGTGGATGGCTTTTAAGGGACTTCAAACATACGGATTTCATGAACAAGCATCTTCTATTGCCAAACGTTGGCTTAGTTTGAATGAAAAAACTTATTTAAAGACAGGAAAGATGATGGAGAAATACAATGTGGTTGATCTGGAACTATTGGCTGGTGGTGGTGAATATCCAGGCCAAGATGGATTTGGATGGACAAATGGAGTGTATCTAGCATTAAGCCAAGAAATGAAAAATTGTTAATCTTTTCTAAAGACCAAAGGTTCTGCTTTCAACTTTCGTCAGATAAGCAAAACCCTCTACCATGAAAGTTTTAAAATTGAGTATCCTGCCACTAGCAATCCTATTAATTAGTTTTGCATGTAAAAAATCTGCTACAGATAGTAGCACTAGTTCTAGTACTGGAACAGCTACTGTACCAGAAGTCTACAAAAAGATCTATGGCGCTACAAGTGTCACTTCTGATGGAAATTTTATTACCATCAAAACCACTGGAGCCCCTGATCATAAATCCATCTATTACGCAACAAGCAATGCCCTGTATGAAAATTTCTCAGGAACCACTTTTGGTGGAAGAACTTTTGCTAAAAATCCCAACAGCATTGCTTCACAAACCTTAACATTTAAGATCCCACTAAATCCTGCGGTGTCTAGTAACCATGCTAGTACTCCTTTAGGTCCAATTGGGATTTCATTAAATGGTGTACCATTTTACAACCAATATGCTGGTCCAAATACGCCATTAACCAATGAAGCCAATAGTTTTGATCAGTATTATGGTCACCCACAACAAAGTGGTCAATACCATTATCACGTTGAACCTATTTATCTTACCACTGTAAAAGCAACTAGGTCTTCTCTATTAGGATTTTTATTAGACGGGTTCCCTGTTTATGGTCCAATGGAAAATGGTTCTTTGGTTACCAATAGTATGTTAGACGCCTACCATGGTCATACCCTAGCTACTACAGATTATCCCAATGGAATTTATCATTATCATATTACCGATGCTGACCCTTATATCAATGGCTCCGGATTTTATGGCACAGCTGGAACTGTAACCCAATAAACATGAAAATAAATAGCCTTATTGTTTGTTATTTGTTTATTGCTTTAGCTTGCAAAGAAGTGAAAAAAGAACCATTTCATTTACAAGCCCATAGCATACCCAGTAATTATTTGGCTTTAGAAGACAGTACCATTATTTGGCACCAAGACAGTTTGTTTTTTCAGGAAAAGTCATTTTCAGGAAAAGCCTACAGTTTATTTGCCAATGGCGATACAGCTGTTTACAAAGAATTTTGGAATGGTTTGCAAGAAGGCATTACCAAAAGATGGCATCCAAATAAACAATTAGCAGAAGACCGTTTTTATATAGCAGGAAAAAAAGAAGGAAGACATAGGGCTTGGTGGCCCGATGGCAAACCACAATTTGATTTTCAAACGCATTTGGATGCATATGAAGGAGAATTAAAAGAATGGAATGCAAATGGTTTACTAATCAGACAATTCCACTACCAAAATGGACAGGAAGTTGGTAGTCAAAGGCTTTGGTGGGACGATAGTACTTTTAGGGCCAACTATGAAATTAGAGATGGAAAAAAATATGGTTTAATAGGTATCAAACTTTGCAAGAACCCTTATGATTCAGTCAAATAAACATAACCTACTCATTGTATTATTGCTCTTATTAATTGGATGCAAACAAAGTCCTCAACCACTTGGTTTGCCCTTTATTAGCAAACCCGATTTTACCCCAGAATGGATTGCAAAAACGGATGCTAAGTATGATAGCATTCATCAAATTCCAAGTTTTAGATTTCAAGATCAAGACGGTCAGTTTATCACAGAACAAACGGTTTCAGGGAAAATCTATATTGCCAATTTTATCTTCACTAGCTGTGGAAGTATTTGCCCAAGGATGACAGAGAATATGGCCATTGTTCAAAAAAAATACCTTGAAGACAAAGACGTTTTAATCTTGTCACATTCAGTTATGCCTGATAGAGATAGTGTGTCTGTTTTAAAAAATTATGCCAATTTAAAAGGGATAGTTTCAGGAAAATGGCATCTATTAACAGGCAATGTTGATAGTATTTACCGAATGGCCAAAAAGGAATATTATGCCGGTGAAAGAATTGGCTATTATGGCAATCAAAAAGACTTTCTACATACTGAGAATTGTATGTTGATAGACAAACATAGAAGAATCAGGGGCATCTATAATGGAACGCTGCCCTTGGAAATGGAAAGGATGATAGATGATATTGAAACCCTAAAAAAGGAAGAAGATTAAAAGTATTTCTTTTGAAGATTGTATAAAACCAATGAATCCATTCCATTTAATTGTTTGGTAGTGTCTTGTAGAAAATGCCTTTTGAATGATTGTATGGCAGCCCTATTGTCTTTTACATCATAACCAATAATCCTTAGCGCAATAATTGGATTAAAGCCAGTTGGTAATGTATCTAAATTACTATCGTACCATAACCCAAAACCTTTATCTGACAATATTTTCCAAGGGAATCTAAAATTGGGATCATTTTTTCTGGTAGGTGCAATATCTCCATGACCTATGAAATTAGCAGTAGGAATTCCATAATTTTTTTTCAATCTTGCAAGCAAACTAATCAGACTTTTGATTTGAAGACTATCAAAAGGTTCAAAACCATTGTTATCCAATTCAATTCCAATGGAAGCTGAATTAATGTCGGACATATTTCCCCACTTAGCAATACCTCCATGCCAAGCACGCATATAGTCATTGAGCATATGGTGAATGGTTCCATCCTTACAAATCACATAGTGCGCACTCACTGCAGATTTGGTCATGGTGAATGTTTTCAAGGTTTGTTCACAAGCATTTTGTGCTGTATGATGAATAATGACAAAATTGGGTTTGCGTAAATTAAAATTAGTTGTCCCTACCCAGTAAGGAGCCTGTTTAATAGAATCCGTATTCCAATTATCTTCAGGCAGGGCACTAACGGTCTTTGCCAAGGCTTTACTTTGTTTCTTATAGGCTTTATTAGTGGTTGCATAGGGGTTGCGTGAACATGCCCAAGCGCCTACAAGTATAACAAGTACAGTAATTTTTAACAAGACTGATTTCATATACGCAAATAAAAATGCCGGCATCCATTAGATGCCGGCATATAATAAATAAATTAATTGGCTTTCCAAGTATTGTTAGCCGAATTCATGTCAGGGAAAGAATGGTCTGGATCAATCACCACTTTTTGAATAGCTTCCGTAGTATTCAATTTGACTTTCCAACTAGCATTATTTTGCCAGATTTCTACAGGCAGTTTTTTTCTTTCAGTTTTGCCAGAGGCTGTAGTATACTCAATGATCACAGGCATAGCCAATTGGTCTAGGTTTTCAATAGTAACCAATGCACCATTTTTAGCATCATTATTAATATAATCCACTTTACTAACTGCCTGGTCTAATTTATAGTTCTCTAAGAACATACCTCTCCAGAACCAAGAAAGGTCTTCACCTGCCCCGTTTTCAATACTTCTAAAGAAATCCCAAGGTGTTGGATGTTTGAATTTCCAGTCACGAATGTATTTTTTAAATGCATAGTCAAATCTATCTTCACCTAAGATTTGTGTACGCAATAAGGTTAATGCATAACCAGGTTTCATATACAACTCAATACCAATATTTCTTTCTTGCAATACATCTGGCGTATTCATCATGGATTCAGAAGTAGGTCCAAACAAGAAACGAGCATATTGATGCCAATCGGTTTTAGCATCCTTGTATTCTCCCTTGTTAAAATCGTCTCCTGCCAAAGTATTGATAAAAGTGTTAAAGCCTTCATCCATCCAACCGTATTTGCGTTCATTACTACCAACAATCATGGGGAACCAGGTATGTCCAAATTCGTGATCTGTAACCCCAAATAATCCTTGTGTTTTTGCGGTAGAGCCACAAAATACAATACCAGGATATTCCATACCACCAATATTACTTGCTACGTTTGAAGCAACCGGGTAAGGGAATTCAAACCATCTTTTGCTATAGTTTTCAATACTTCCTTTTGTGTATTCAGTTGCCCTACCCCATGCTTTTTTGCCATCAGATTCTTCTGGATAAACACTGGTTGCCAAACATTTTTTTCCGCTAGGCAGGTTAATCTTTGCTGCATCCCAAATAAAACTTTTAGAACTAGCCCAAGCAAAATCTCTTGCATTGCTTAGCGCATACTTCCAAGTACAAGTTGCTTTTGCAGGCCTGGATGCAGGATCTAATACTTCAGCAGCACTGCGAATCATAACCGTGCTATCACTGGTTTTTGCTTGGTTAAACCTTTTTAATTGGGTGGCAGTTAACACTTCTTGAGGATTCAACAATTCTCCTGAAGCAACTACAATATGAGAAGCTGGCACAGTTAAGCTCACTTCAAAATCACCATATTCTAAATAGAATTCACTGGCACCTAAATATGGTAAGGTATTCCAACCTTGTACATCATCAAATACACAAAGCCTTGGATACCACTGTGCTACCGCATAAATATTACCATTCTTGGTTTTCAAAATACCGGTTCTATCTGAGCCATATTCTGGAATCACATAATTATAATCAATCTTAATAGAAACAGCACCAGATTTGGCAGCTAGAGCCTTATTTAGTCTCAATTGCATTCTAGTATCGTTGATTAGGTAGGGTACTTTTTCAGATTTGCCTGCTACAATCAATTCAACATTGGTTACTTGATAACCACCACTAAAGGTACTTTTTGCATCACCATATCGGCTCCTGCCATTTGCTGGCATTTTAGCCTGACCCCTAGATTCCAAATTATAAAGGTTCTGGTCCATTTGCAACCAGATATAGGGTAGTTCAATGGGACTATTATTTTTATAGCTAATGGTTACCGATCCCGTTACTTTATTGGTAGCATCATCTAGCGTAGCGGCAATTTTATAATCTGCCTTATTCTGCCAATATGCATGACCAGGCTCTCCGGTTGCTGTCCTATATTCATTTCCCGCAGAAGGATAAAACAATGGGCCAAACAAAGCGTGTTGGTCATATTTTGACTTGGTTTCAGTGCTCACTACTGGACTAGCCGTTTGAGCTGTTACTTGCAAGAGACCGGCCAATAAAATTCCGGTAAACAATAAGCGATTTTTAAACATAGTTCAATTACATTTATGGTGGAAGAACAGGACTAAAGTAATGAAAATCATAGTCCCTGAACAGATAAATTGATAAAAGGAAACAGATGTCATTATTATTGAATAGAAGCAGTTTTGGCAACCCTTCAAATTCGGGCAAACTAATGAGCAAAGAAGACGCCATGTCTTTGTTCCAAGAATGGGTATTAAATCCCAAATTACAGGTACATATGTTACAAGTTGCACACTTGATGCAATGCTGGGCTAGGGAGAAAGAAGGTTTGGATGAGCAGGGTATTTGGAAATGGGAACAAGCCGGTTTGTTGCACGATGCTGATTGGGATCAATGGCCTGATCAACATTGTAAAAAGATTATTGAACATTTAGAAAGCTTAAATATTGACCCAGAAGTTATGCACGCCATTGCTTCTCATGGCCCTGCCCATTTTGGTGTGGAGCCAGAGAACAATATGGATAAAATGCTTTTTGCTTTTGACGAATTATCTGGATTAATCCACGCCTATTCCATTCTCAGACCTGGTGGTTATGAAGGAATGGATGTAAAAGGGGTAAAAAAAAGACTCAAAGAAAAATCCTTTGCCGCCAATGTGTCTAGAGAAGAAATTCAAGATGCCGCCAACCGTGCCGGTATTTTATTAGAAGACCTTATTGCTTTTATAATTCCAAGACAAGCAGCTATTACAAGTTCCTTTATTGCTTAATTCTTAGTTTAAACTATCATTAATTAACAAGTGAATATTATTATGAAAAAAATCATTCTCGCCATTTTAATGTTTGTTGTCAGTCAGGTACAATCACAAGAAATACTAAATCTTCGTTCCCAAGCCAGCCTAATTGATGAAATCAATGCAGAACGATTCACGGTCTTGTTACCAAAACTCATGGAAAGAGAAGGCATTGATATGTGGGTGTTGATTAGTAGGGAATACAATGAAGATCCTATCTTAAAAACCATGTTGCCTGCAGAATGGTTATCTGCTAGAAGACGCACCATGATTGTTTTTTATCATGATAGCACTAAAAAAGTGAATGAACAATTGGCTATTGCAAGATATAATGTAGGCGCGCAAATCAAAGCTGCTTGGGACATGAAGCAGTTTCCTGACCAATGGGATGCACTAATTGATATTATTGTCAAAAGAAATCCAAAAAAGATTGGTTTGAATTATTCCAATGATTTTGCCCATGCAGACGGACTAACCTTTACAGAACAAAAAATCTTTGTAGACAAACTACCAGCTAGTTTCAAATCAAAGGTGGTAAGCGCAGAAAAATTAGGCGTGGCATGGTTAGAAACCAGAACAGAGCGCGAAATGCAGCTTTACCCTCAACTCATACAAATTACACACCAAATTATAGCAGAAGGATTTTCTGAAAAAACCATTCAACCTGGTGTAACAACTACTGATGATTTAGTTTGGTGGTTCCGTCAAAGAATTAGAAATCTAGGATTAGATACTTGGTTCCATACCTCTGTTGCAATTCAAAGAAATGATCCTGAAAACTTTGAGCACTTACGCGCATTTTCCAATAGACCA
>CALRXZ020000113.1:0-13229 GCA_943372255.1 Chitinophaga pinensis | reverse complement strand
GCTTTGGTGATCGCAGAAAAGAAATGCTAACTGATATTGCCATCTTAACTGCTGGCACTGTTATTAGTGAAGAACAAGGTTTCAAATTAGAAAATGCTGATCTGTCTTATTTAGGACAAGCTGCTTCTATCACTATTGATAAAGACAATACTACTGTTGTTGGTGGTAAAGGCAAGAAAGCTGATATTGTTGCTCGTGTAAATCAGATTAAGGCTCAAGTAGAAAATACTACGTCTGACTACGATCGTGAAAAATTACAAGAGCGCTTGGCTAAATTGAGCGGCGGTGTTGCAGTTTTGTATGTAGGTGCTGCTACCGAAGTTGAAATGAAAGAAAAGAAAGACCGTGTTGACGATGCGCTTCACGCAACTCGTGCTGCTGTTGAAGAAGGTATTGTACCAGGTGGTGGTGTTGCCTATATCCGTGCCGTTGAATCTTTGGAAAAACTGAAAGGTGCTAACCAAGATGAAACCACTGGTATCCAAATCATCAAACGTGCTATTGAAGAGCCTTTGCGTCAAATTGTAATCAACAGTGGAATTGAAGGTTCTATTGTGGTTCAAAAAATCAAAGAGGGTAAAGCTGATTTTGGATTCAATGCCCGCACTGAAGTGTATGAAAACATGTTCAAAGCTGGTGTAATTGATCCTACTAAAGTTAGTCGTGTTGCATTGGAAAATGCAGCTTCTATTGCAGCTATGTTGTTGACTACTGAGTGCGTGATTGCAGACAGGCCAAAACCTGAATCTCCAGCTGGACACGGTGGTGCACCTGACATGGGTGGAATGGGCTACTAATCAATATTGGAAAGTCTATAACTTATCCCCTCGAACTTTTCGAGGGGATTTTTTTTGTCCACCATTCAGTATTGATAAACCCAAGGGTTAATAATAAAACAGCCAACCCATAAGTAATCATTACGGGAATATCTAAGTCATGTCTATGCCATAAAAACTTGTTTAAGGCTAACAATCCGTCAGACAGTACAAAAAAACCGGCTCCAGGTATAAAATATTTGAGGGCAATACCATTTATGGATTCTGATGCTGCTAGATTAGCCGCCAAAATGGTCATTAAACTAATCAAACCCATATATGCCATGATAGGAAGCAACATGGGGCCTAATTGGTCTTTGATTTGGAATACAATCAAAGAGCAGGTAATTACTAAAATCCCAAAAGCTACTATGGCAGGCTGTAATTTCCCAGGTTTTAAAGGTTGTAATTGTAAAAAGTATAAACTATTACAAACATGGGTAGTCATGAAACCAAGCATCCCAAATAGAAAATACTGTTCTCCTGATAACGCCAATAACCAATCTCCGGCAAATGCACCTAGCAAACCCAACCAAGGCAGCCAGGACTGTTTTTGAAAGGAAAAGCCTTTGAAAAGCCCTAATAATAACATCAGCATTGGTACCAAGGTTAATTTAGAGTAGAATCTATATTCAGACCATTCCATGGCAATAGCCAAGCAGTGAAACACTAAAATGGCTATAAATAATATAGGGCCGTATTTTTTGAAAGACATAAAATCCGTTTTAGGGTGTTAAATCTAGTAAAAGAAAGATGGCTTTTGTTAATTTTGACGGATGATTACGGACGAAGAGGAGAAATTTTACCAATATTGGTCTACAACTAGAACAACTTATAAAACCAGTTTACGCCCTTATTTAAAAGGACTTTCCATTGGATTTGCTATAGGAGTGGGTATTCTTTTGACCATTTATCAAGGTTGGTATACCCGAGCAAATATGCAGGCCAATACGGTTTTGAACCCTTTTTTATTCTTATTGGCCATTGCAATTGTTGCTTTTTTTATGGCATTTATTTATAGAAATTATCAATGGGAACAGCATGAACAAAGGTTCTTAATCATCCAAGCCAAAAAAATGAGAGCAGAAAAAAACTTGTCTGATGCAGCCTTAGGTCATTAATTTGCGTCTTTATAGCAATTCAAACCATAAAATATACTAATGAAAAAACTCATTTTAGCAAGTAGCCTGTTCATTTTTGCGGCTTTATCCTGTGGAAAAACTGAAACATCTGGTTGCCAACCCGCTACTGTTGCGGCTGAAAAACCTGCCATGGTAGCATATTGTACAGCCAATGCTATAAACTATACGGAACATAGTTCTGGAATCTTGTATGAAATTTCTCCACAAGGAACTGGGGTAGCTCCTACCCTAACCAACAAAGTATATGTAACCTATTCTGGAAAACTGTTGAATGGAACTGAATTTGACAAAGGCACTAATCCTTCTTTGACTGGTTGGACCCTAAATCAACTCATTGATGGTTGGAAAATTGGGCTTCCATTGCTAAAAAAAGGTGGTAAAATTAAAATGGTGATCCCTTCTTCTCTTGCTTATGGTTGTTCTGGCAGTGGAAGTATCCCTTCTAATTCTCCGCTTTATTTTGAGATTAGTCTTGTTGACGTTCAATAAGTTATAATATTAAAAGCTAGCAAAACAGCTTGTTCAAAAAGCCCCAAAAACCGGTAATCCACCTAATTTTGGGGCTTTTTTTTGCCCTGCTGGCGCTTTCTCCCAGCAAACTATTCAGGGGTATACTTTATTCATGTCCATTCCCCTATCTTTGCCGCTCTAAAAAATTTTGTAAACCGTTACTAATATGCAACTGAAAGGTTTAGTGCGCTTCTTTGCGATTGCTCTTATTTTGATCTGCTTGTATCAATTGTCTTTTACGTGGTTTGTTCGCAACCATGAAGGAGAAATGGAAACCAAAGCCGATTCGTGGATGAAAAGATTCCCTACCCCAGAGCAACAATATCCGGGTAACAAGGAACTTCAATCAGCTTACGCCGATAGTTTAAAAGAAGTAAAAAAACAGCGCTTACAGCGTATGTTAGACAGTACAAAAGACAGTAAGCTGGCTTTTGGTATGACAACATACAGAAGCGCTAAAGAAAAGGAACTCTTGTTGGGTCTTGACCTACAAGGTGGTATGAGTGTAACAATGGAAGTTGGTCTTGGTGACTTGATCAAGTCATTGGCTAACTATACCAAGGATCCTCTTTTTATCAAGGCTTTAGAAAATGCCAATGCTAGAAAAGCCAATAGTGGCGCTGATTTGATTTCTTTGTTTTCTGAAGAATTCAAAAAGGTAAACCCTACTGCTAAATTGGCTCCTTATTTTGCAACCAGAAGTAATGGTAAAGTAAAATTTGATGCTTCTGACGATGCGGTGTTGACTTATTTGCGTGAGCAGGCCAACGCGGCTTTTGACAATACCTATCGCATTTTGCGCACACGTATTGACCAATTTGGTGTATCCTCTCCAAATATCAACCCTGATCCATCTAAGAGTATCATCAACATTGAATTGGCTGGTATCAATGATAAAGAGCGTGTTCGTAAATACCTTCAAGCAACTGCTAACCTGCAGTTCTTTGAAATGTATACTTTAGAAAGCAAGGATTTACAAAATGGTATTGTGGCTGCTGATAAAGCAGTTCAAGAATATTTAAATGGCGTAAAACCTACAACTGCTGTTAAAGATACTGTTGCCAAAGCTGTTGAAACTGTTAAAGCAGACACAACTAAAGCGGCTTCTATTTCAGCTGTTGCTAAGGATACCAATAAATCTGCTATTGCAAAAACAGATACTACCAAAGCTAAATTGAATGAGTCTCCAATTGTTAGATTAATTCAGTTTACCCAACCTTATCAAGGTAGAGGTGGTAAGACTTTATTCCCTTCTAATATTGGATACATTGCCACTAAGGATACCGGTGCTTTAAATGATTATCTAAGAATGGATTTGGTGAAAAATAAATTCCCATCCAACTTGGTATTCATGTATGGTAAAGTAGACGGTTCTGATCCTAAAACTCAAGATGTTTTGATGTTATATGCAATCAAAACTTTAGACAATGGTCAAGCGGAATTAGAAGGTGATCATATTACCAACGCTGGTCAAGATTATGACGAGAGAGGCCGTATTGCCATTAAAATGAACATGGACAAGATTGGCGCTAATATCTGGGCCAAAATGACTACAAGAAACGTAGACAGGCCTATTGCCATTGTTTTGGACAATTTTGTTTACTCTGCTCCAAATGTAAATGACCCTATCACTACAGGTAATTCTCAAATAAGTGGTAGCTATACTATTAAAGAAGCACAAGACCTTTCTGAATTGTTAACCAGTGGTAAATTAACTGCTCCTGCTAGAATTGTGGCAGAACAGCAAGTTGGTCCTACATTGGGTGCTGAATCAATTAAGGGTGGTGCCATGTCTTTCTTGATCTCTTTCATTGTCATCTTTGCTTTAATGCTCCTCTACTTTAATACTGGTGGATGGGTAGCAAATATTGCCTTGATCTTGAACTTATTGTTCACCATTGGTATCCTAAGTGCTTTAGGCTTTACGCTTACAGCTCCTGGTATTGCCGGTTTGGTGTTAACCATTGGTTTGGCGGTAGATACCAACGTTATCATCTTTGAGCGTATCAAAGAAGAATTAACCAAGGGTAAGAGCTATCAAAATGCCGTGAACGATGGATATAAGCGTTCTATGGCTCCTGTGTTGGATGCCCACGTAACTACTTTGTTAACTGCCTTAATCTTGGCTTATTTTGGTCTTGGTCCTGTATTAGGATTTGCCACAACACAGATTATTGGTATCCTGTTAAGTTTGTTCTGCGGTATCTTGGTATCTCGTTTGATCACAGACTGGTACATGGGTAAGAATCGCCACTTTGAATATTTCACTGGCATTTCTAAGCGCATTTTCAAACACGCTTCCTTCAAATTCATCGAATACAGAAAATTTGCTTACGGAATCTCTGTAGTAGTATTTGTATTGGGTGTTGCCTCATTCTTCCATGGTTTTAAAGAAGGTGTGGAATTTGAAGGTGGTAGAAGCTACACTATTAAGTTTGACAAGCCAGTTAAAGAAGAAGAAGTTAGGTCTGCCTTGAAAACAACTTTTGGAGAAGACGTTATCACTAAAACTGTTGGTTCTAACAAACAGATCAATATCACTACAGCCTATAAAATCAAAGAAAGCGGCAACAACGTAGATTCATTGGTTGAAAATATGTTGTATACTGGATTGAAACCATTTATACCATCAACTGTTACTTTCTCTGAATTTGAAACCAAGTACAAACAAAGTTCTCAAACCGTTCTACCTACCATTTCAGATGACCTGAAAGCCGGTGCGGCTAAAGCGGTAATCTTTGGTATGATTATTATTTGTTTGTACATCTTTATCCGATTCCGTGACTGGCGTTATTCATTGGGAACCATTTTCTCTCTATTGCATGACGTGTTTGTAACATTGATTGTATTTAGTTTCTTAAGAGATTTTGTTCCTTTCCCTCTTGAAATTGACCAGCACTTTATTGCGGCTGTGTTAACTGTTATTGGTTTCTCCATGAACGATACCGTAATTGTTTACGATAGGATTCGTGAAGACAGCAAATTGATGAAAGGTGAATCTAATGCCACCATTATCAACCGAGCCATCAATGAAACTTTGAGCAGAACCATCATGACTTCATTAACCGTATTCTTAACCATTTTGATCCTCTTCATCTTTGGTGGTGAAGTAACTCGTGGTTTTGCATTCGCAATGTTGATTGGGGTTATTACAGGTACTTACTCTTCTATCTTTGTTGCTGCACCAGTATTGGTAGATTTTGCAAAGAACAAGCCATTAGGTAAGTCAGAGTCAAAGAAATAATGACATATTTAAATAAGTAAAAGGCCCGTCAATTGACGGGCCTTTTTTTGTACTAATCTAGATTGGTTAACCAAATTAATGGATTTCTAATGGGCAGGTTTCTAATAACTTCTTGGTTAGTTGGAAAATGTTCAAGTTTACTCCAAGTCTCCAACCATACTGCTTCCTTAAATTCATGAAACCCAAAAATTAAGAATGGCTGCGCAACAGGCCATTGATCCCAAAACATCACATCTTTAGCATAAGTCCATGTTGATTTGTCTTGAACATAAGGGGCCATAAAATGAATTGCCTTATGCATACTTCTTCCATCTTTTAATTGGAATTGAAAAATGGAAGGATTATCTTTTTTTAAAAGGTAGGCGACCATGGTCATAGCATCTACATTGAATAGGGAATAACCATAGGGCTTGGTTCTTTTTAATTCTAAAGGAAATGAACCGTCCTGAGCTAATTGACCAGGTAAAAGTATTTGCTGAAATCTATTGACACAGTCTTTTTGCAAAGAGTCATTGCCGGTTAATTTTGAGAATGACAACACTTGCATTACCCAACAAGTACCATGGTTGTTCTTAGCCTCTCTTTCATCAATTCCATAACTATAATGCGTAACCCATTCTAAATATTCGGCAAACCATTTTTTGATGGTTTGCAACTCTTTGTTTGGTATTAATCTTGCACTTTCTAATACTCTAACAGATTGTGCTACTTCCATCATTTGAATCATATCAATGATTCCCACGCCCCTACCTGTAACCTTTCTTGTAATTGCTTGGGCATAAAATAATGAGGGATTCATTCTTGTAGCAGTATCTATAAACCAAGCATGTAAATGCGGTAACACAGCTTTGGCATAATTTTTATTGCCTGAAATTAGATAAGCAGATGTTAGATTACCAACCAATTGACTAAAACCAATCATAGCCAACCTATGAGCTACAAAATTATTGGGATTGGTTTGACCATCTTTTTGAATATAGGGTCCTTCCGGATTGGTTGAATCGGGCCACCAATAGTCACCTTCGGAAAAAAAATCATGCTTATTTCCAGCAGATCTATTGGAAAAAGCAGCAGTAACAGTAACTGGCTTGGTACTTAGATTGGATTTTGCAATGGTTAGAATTTGTTTTTCTAATATTGGACTTATCAGTTTACCCGTTTCATTCAAATTGGGAGTTTGAGACAATGCGTCTATTGCAATAAAACTAGCAATTGTGCTTAACCCAAATACTAAGACCTTTCTCATGTTAAACTATTTAGAGCTGATCTGATTTCAGCAAAGAACTTTGTCACTTTAACTTTGGGATCTCCCTTTCCAAGGGTTTCAATTGGAATAAAGCCAGTATAATTAGAAGCTAGAATCATTTTCAAAACTTTGGCAATATCCGTTTTTACAGCTTTGCCATTTTCATACATTTCTTCTTTTAATTGCCAGTTGACAGCCAATGGAATGGTCTCTTGAATTTGTGGAAACGGATCTCCTTGCTGGTAACTACCAATATCTAAAACCAATCCAAACCATTCCCTATTCACCATCTTAAATAAGTCTTTTACCTGCTGGGAATTTTTAATAAAGTCATTGTGGTTCTGAAGAGCCACAATCACTCCATGTGCTTGTCCAAAATCTACACATTCTTGAATGTCCATAGCCATCCAACTAGCAATTGCATCCCAAGTTTTGTCTTTAGGTATATCTACTCCTGAAAAAATGCGCAATACCGGTGCTCCTAATTTTGACGCAACCAAAATCCAATCTTTGACTAGTTGAATGTCTTTCTTTCTTTTCTCTTGGTCTAATTGGGCAAAATCATTTTTAATACCAGTGCCACTGATAGACAAACCTGATAAATGGGCTTTTCGTTTGATCCGATAGATATATTCATCAGTGGGAACATTGGGATAACCAGGAAAATAATATCCAGTTAAGTCAATTCCCTCAAAACCAATTTGAGAACAAAAATCAATTAGATCCTCAATAGACATGGCTTGAGACCTTAATAGGTCATTAAAGGAATAGGCATTTAAACTCAATTTTAAATGCTTTCCTTGGCCTCCAATAGCTGAGTTCAGTGAAGTTTCCATCAAGCTTGGAAACAAGGGAGCCAAAAGGCAGGTTTTTAAAAGATCTCTACGCGTGTTGGATTGCTTCATCCTTAAACTTAGTCAATGCAGGAATGAATACATTGGTTTAGTCTGAAAAAAAATGCGAAAACGATTTCTTAATCAACATGCATAAAAAAAGGGCAAACGATCCAACGTTTGCCCTTTTATAAATATCAATCATTTTAAACCGCAAAAGAAGTACCACAACCACAAGTACTACTTGCATTTGGATTACTAAATGTAAAGCCACGACTATTCAAACCACCCTGCCAATCTACTTCCATCCCAAAAAGATATAGTTGGTGACTTTTGTTCATCACACAAGCAATGCCCTCAATTTCAAAACGCTCATCTTCCTCGGTTGGTTGGTCAAAGCCCAGAACATAGGTCATACCACTGCATCCACCACCTTTTACTCCTACCCTTAAACGTTGGGTATGATCAAATTCAGGTTCATTCATCAAGCGTTTTAACTCATTGATGGCACCACTTGTCAATTTCACTGGTGTACTTGTTACTGTTTCCATTTATTAAAATTAGGATACAAATTTACAACCAATTGGCTTGAATGCTCCAAAACCCATTTTCGATAACTGGAATTTCATAGTTAGCCAGTGGTTTCACCTATTTTTGCGTGAAAAAGATTCCATGTTGGACACTACCAGTTTTTTGACCGTGATCATTGCCATCCTAATTGCAGGAATGGCTGGATTTCTCATCTATTTACAACGCAAAAATCAAACGGCAGATAAAGCTGTCTCAACCCAAAATAGTGGACTTCAGTTACAAGCATATGAACGCTTGATTTTATTGACCAATAGAATAGCACTTCCTAATTTGATTAGTCGTTTAAATGTACCGGGTGCAAGTGCAAGGGATATGCAAGAACTGCTAACCAGAAATATTAGAGAGGAATTTGAATACAATATCAGTCAGCAAATCTATGTTAGTCCAGCTGCTTGGAATGCACTAAAAAATCTACAAGAACAAAACCTGCTCATTGTAAATCAGGTAGCCCAACAAATGGAACATACAGCTAGTAGTACAGACTTAAATAGAAATATTCTCAATTTTCTGATGAATGACCAAAGAGGAAAATTGCATGAATTAGTGGGTGAAGTGTTGAGTTATGAAGCCAAAAAATGCCTCTAGAATTCTAAAGATTGCCATATGACTGAAAAAAGACTTTGCACGGATAGTGGTATAGAAATTAAGAAAGTATATTATGCCCTACCCTCAGCTGAAAATATTGAAATACCTGGTCAATTCCCCTATACCCGAGGTGTTCAAGCAGATATGTATCGCGGTAAGCTCTGGACTATGCGCCAGTATGCTGGATTCTCCACGGCAGAAGAAAGCAATAAAAGATACCACTACCTGCTTTCACAAGGTGTCATGGGACTCAGTGTTGCCTTTGACCTTCCTACCCAAATTGGCTATGACTCTGACCACGCATTGTCAGAAGGTGAAGTAGGTAAAGTGGGCGTTGCCATTGATAGTTTGGAAGATATGGAAATCCTTTTTCAAGGAATTGAATTAGAAAAAGTGTCCACCTCTATGACCATTAATGCTACAGGTTTTATTTTACTAGCATTCTATGTAGCATTGGCAAAAAAACAAGGCGCAGATTTAAATAAGATTACGGGAACCATTCAGAACGATATTTTAAAAGAATACGCTGCAAGAGGAACTTATATTTATCCTCCTAAACCATCTATGCGCATCATCACCGATATTTTTGAATGGTGCGCACATTCATTACCCAAATGGAATACCATTAGCATTAGTGGTTATCATATTAGAGAGGCTGGCAGTACAGCAGTACAAGAAGTAGCATTTACTTTATCAAATGGTAAAGCTTATGTTGCAGCAGCACTAGCCAAAGGGTTAGACATCAATGTATTTGGGAAAAGACTTTCCTTCTTTTTTAATGCACATAATCATTTGTTTGAAGAGGTAGCTAAATTTAGAGCTGCAAGAAAAATGTGGGCAGAGATTATGAAAAGTTTGGGAGCAACGGATGAAAAAGCCATGATGCTACGTTTTCATACCCAAACAGGAGGAGCAACTTTAACCGCACAGCAACCATTAAATAATATTGCCCGAGTAACCATTCAATCCTTAGCTGCTGTATTAGGAGGAACCCAAAGTTTGCATACCAATGGCTATGATGAAGCATTGAGTTTACCTACGGAGGAAGCCGCTAGAATTGCGCTTCGAACCCAACAAATAGTAGCATTTGAAAGTGGTGCTCCTGATACTGTAGACCCCTTGGCAGGAAGTTATTTTGTTGAAAGCCTTACGGCCGATATTATTCAAGAAGCTACTTCGCTAATGGAAAAAATTGACGCCATGGGTGGCGCAGTTACAGCCATTGAGGAAGGTTTTATGCAGGACGAAATTGCCAGAAGTGCTTATGCTTATCAACGAAGTATCGAAAGTGGAGAAAAGATTATTGTGGGCGTAAACAAGTTTCAGGTTGAGGAAACCAATAAAGTACCCGCCTTCAAGATTGACGATAGCATTCAGCAAATTCAAACAGATAAATTACAAAGGCTGCGTGCTAAAAGAGATGAGCAAAAAGTGATTTCGCTTTTGGAAAAAATTACCCAAACCGCTCAAAGTTCTGAAAACCTGATGCCTGTAGTTATAGAAGCAGTTGAAAACCTATGTACTTTGGGTGAAATTGCTGATAGCTTGAGAAAAGTCTTTGGGGAACACAGATAATTAGGAACTAATTGCTTGATTTTGATTGTTTTTGATAGGGTTGAATTGGATTTCTAGCTAACTTGAAGCCATTCTTTCAAGTATCAAAACTATTACATGAGAAAGCAGTTTTTTATGGGTCTATTGGCCCTACCCTTTTTTGCAGGAGCACAAATCACACCCGCTAAAATTGAACAGTCTGCCAAAGAAGTAAATGATTCTGTCATTGCTTGGCGCAGACATTTGCACCAATATCCCGAACTGTCTAATAGGGAAACCAATACCATGAAATACATTGTAGAAAAACTACAAGGTCTTGGTTTGGAAATCAAATCGGGTGTGGCCAAAACAGGTGTGGTAGCCATTTTGAAAGGTGGTAAGCCAGGCCCAGTAGTGGCGCTTAGAGCAGATATTGATGCATTACCCGTTATTGAAAGAGCCAATCTTCCATATAAATCAACCGTTACCAGTGAGTATGGTGGCCAACAAAAAGTAGGTGTTATGCACGCCTGTGGTCATGATACCCATACTGCCATTCTATTAGGAACTGCCAGTGCCATGAGTAAGATTAGAAAAGACATTCCTGGCACCGTGGTATTTGTGTTTCAACCAGCCGAAGAAGGCGCACCTGAAAATGAAGAAGGTGGTGCACCACTTATGATGAAAGAAGGTGTGATGACCAATCCTAAAGTGGATGCCATTTTTGGAATCCATATTAACTCTCAAACAGAAATTGGAACCATTAAATACAAATCTGGTTCTGTGATGGCCAGTTCTGATTGGTTTACCATTAAAGTAAAAGGAAAACAGTCTCATGGTTCTCAACCATGGAGCGGTATTGATCCTATTGTAGTAGCCACTCAAATCATTACC
This sequence comes from Chitinophaga pinensis, assembly GCA_943372255.1. Taxonomy (GTDB): domain Bacteria; phylum Bacteroidota; class Bacteroidia; order Chitinophagales; family Chitinophagaceae; genus Sediminibacterium; species Sediminibacterium pinensis_M. The sequence continues at coordinate 1,836 of CALRXZ020000113.1, read as the reverse complement.
GGATTACAAACCATTGTGAGCCGTCAGTCTGAATTAACCAAGGCCCCAGTAGTAATCACTGTTGGAAGAATTAATTCTGGTGTGCGCGCCAATATTATTCCAGAGGAATTGTTCATGGAAGGAACCATTAGAACTTTGGATGGCAACATGCAAAAAGATGTTCATGAAAGGATTAGAACAACGGCCCAAAAAATAGCTGAAGCTTCCGGGGCCACTGCAGAAGTAATGATAGACACCAAGACCTTGGTCACTTATAATGATCCAGCCTTGGTTAAAATGATGTTGCCTTCTTTAGAAGCTGCTACTGGTAAAGGAAATTTGTTGGAACAAGACTGGACAACAGGTGCGGAAGACTTTTCTTTTTATGGTCAAAAAGCGCCTGCATTTTTCTTTTTCTTAGGCGGTATGCCCAAAGGAATGGATCCTAAAAAAGCAGCACCGCACCATACCCCTGATTTTTATATTGATGATAGTAGGTTGGATGTAGGAGTTAAAGCCTATCTGAATATAGTGATGGACTATGCACAGCTTAAAGGAAAATAAGTTTTTAAAATACTGTTTATGAAACAAGTTTTATTTGCCCTGTCAACATTGGTTGCCATGGAATTGAGCGCTCAAACACCCCTGAGCCCAGAAACCTTATGGAGTCTTGGAAAGGTTAGCGGTTTGGGTATTTCCAAAGACAAACAACAAGTGCTATTCTCTGTAAACTTCCCTGATGTTGAAGCCAATAAGGGAAATGTAAAAACCTTTAGAATAGGTATCAATGGAGGAAATGCTGAGTTGGTCACCAATCCAGATATTTTCCTTACCAATACCAAGCTATCTCCAGATGGCAAGTGGTTGCTCAGTGCTGATGCCGTTAAAATTAAACCAGTATTTGGATCAGACTTTTACCCCAGTTTACCTAAGTCAAATGTGCAGATTTACGAATCCTTAAACTATCGGCACTGGGACACCTGGGAAGATGGGAAATTTGACCATGTTTTTTTAAACAACCTAGTTGATGGTAAACCAGGTCAGGGCTTGGATTTGATGAAGGGAGAACCCTTTGATTGCCCAACCAAACCTTTTGGCGGGGACGATGATTATGTTTGGAATCCAGACGGCAAACACTTGGTTTATGTAACTAAGAAATCTTATGGTACGGCCTATGCTGTCAGCACCAATACGGACTTATATGAATATGAGATCAGCTCAGGTACTACAAAGAATTTAACGGAGTCAAACAAGGGCTATGATATTGCACCAGCTTATAATGACAAGGGAGAATTGGCTTGGTTGCAAATGAAAAGAGATGGCTTTGAAGCAGACAAACAAGACCTGATTGTTTGGGATGGATTTAGTAAACAGAATTTAACTGCTAGCCGCGATGACATTCATGTGGAATCATTCAAATGGAGTGAGGATGGTAAAAGCTTATTCTTTATTGCTCCACAAAAGGGCATGGTGCATTTGTTTCAAGTAACTTATCCGGGTAAAACCAAAATGCTACCCGTAATCAAACAATTGACCAAGGGTGAATTTGAAGTAAATAGTATTGTTGGACAATCTGGTAATGTTTTGGTGTTTTCCAAAGTAGATTTTAACCATGCTTCAGAATTATATACCCTAGATCTAACTAATGGTCAGCTTAAACAACTGACACATGTAAATGATGCCCAATACAAACAGATTGCTCAAGTGACTGCTAAGTATCGCATGGTTACCACTACAGACAATCAACAAATGCCTACCTGGGTTATCTATCCTCCAAATTTTGACCCTAATAAGAAATACCCCACCCTACTTTTCTGTTTGGGTGGACCTCAAGGAACCATGCCCCATTATTCCTTT
>CALRXZ020000112.1:0-13234 GCA_943372255.1 Chitinophaga pinensis | reverse complement strand
GGTTGTATCATGAAAATGGAACTTTAAACCTTAGAATTAAAGACGATGGGGTTGGATTTAATGCCGCAACTGTATCAAGAGGTGTAGGTTTAATCAATATTCAAACAAGGGCATCCCTTTTCAATGGGACTACAGAAATTATCAGTGTTCCTGGAGAAGGAACTGAATTAATAGTAGTTTTTTCCTAATTCCAGATCAAAATAGGTACTAAATGACTTTTTAGATAATATTTTAACTAGTCTAACGTTTTGAAGGTGGCTTTGCATGTAATTATGCTATGTCCGCCCCCAAAATAAACCTATGAACAAATTTCTATTTTCTGGAATCTTGTTAATCCTGTTTTGTATTAATACAGGGTTAGTTATGGCACAAAACCCCACTGCGCCAGCACTTCAGTTCAATATTTTTCTTGAAAAATCTGCCAGACTCTCCTCTAATGAAACCGAGGGGCCAATTGCATTGGGAGAAAACCTTACACTAGATGGTAACTATCAAGTTGCTATTAAGACCGCAGGAAATTATATGGTAAATAAAACTCCCATCGGGCTCTTGGTCAATGGGAAAATCATTTACAAATCTGGAAACAGCTTGCAAGTGAATAATGGTTATGTGAAAATTGGTGATTCTGATAAATCAAAGGTTTGGTATAAAGATAAGAATGGTGCCAATTCTCCAATTCAAATTACTACTGGAGATTATAATAGTAGCCCTAGGATTCAGTTGCAATCTAGTGCTGATAAATTAGGGGTTAGTGCGTCTAATAATCCTGTTTTCGAAAAAGAGTTAATTGATTTTGGCAAAGCCATGGAAACCATGCGCAATAGCTCTTTAGAAATATCCAAAAGTAAACAAACAGCAGTTTTAACAGATGCTAATGGGAAACCTTTTGATATAAAAAAATATCCAGATCAAGTTAAAATCAAATTGGAAGATGGAGTTAATTATCTAAATATTACTGGAAAAGATTTGAATAGTGTTTCTGTATTTACATATGAAAATAAACCAGATGAGAATCATGTTTTAGTTATAAATATTGATGCTGAAAATACATTTAACTGGAAGGTATGGAATCAGGCAGGTATTGGTATTGACCAATGCCCGTATATTTTGTATAATTTCTATAATACAGAAACCCTAAAAATTGAAGGCAACAGTACCGTTGAAGGAACTGTGTTTGCGCCATTTGCCAATATTTTTAAGAAGAATAATAGCGCCAACATTGAAGGACAAGTTATTGGACTTTCTTTTGAACAGGATGCAGGTGAAATTCATCACGCGGCTTTTAGACCAAATCTATCAAATGTTGTGAATTGTACCAATCCAGTAGTTGATGCAATTACAGGAGCGGTATCAGTTTGTAGGTCTTCAAGTATTACTCTAGCAAATACAACTTCTGCTGGCGTATGGACTTCTTCAAATTTGGCAATTGCAACGGTTAATGCAAGTGGCCTGGTTACTGGAGTTGCAGCAGGTATTGCAACCATTAGTTATGCTGTTACCAATAGTTGTGGAACTACTACAGTTACTAAAGATATTACGGTTAACATTCCGCCTTCTGTAGCAGCCATTACCGGAACAGCAACTGTATGTGCTGGTTCAAATACAACATTATCAAATACAACAGTAGGTGGCGTCTGGAGCAGTGCTTCTACCAATATTGCAACAGTAAATGTTAGTGGAGTAGTAACAGGTGTTGCTGCTGGAACTAGTGTAGTTTCATATACCGTAACAGCAAGTGGTTGCAGTACAACGGCTACTCAAACAGTAACGGTAAATGCATTACCAGTGGTTGCAGCCATTACTGGAACAGCAACTGTATGTGCTGGATCAAATACAACGCTATCAAATACCACCTTAGGTGGGGTATGGAGCAGTGCTTCTACTAATATTGCAACAGTAAATGCTAGTGGAGTAGTAACGGGTGTTGCTGCTGGAACTAGTGTAGTTTCATATACCGTAACAACTAATGGTTGCAGTACAACCGCTACTCAAACAGTAACGGTAAGTGCTGCACCTGTTGTAGCCGCCATTACTGGTTCTAATAATGTTTGTCTTGGTTTGACAGCTACCTTAAATAATGTTACAGTAGGAGGAGTTTGGAGTTCTAATAATCCTGCAGTTGCAACAGTTACAAATGGAATAGTTATTGGAGAGTCATTAGGTACCGCTTCAATTATTTATACCGTAACTGATGCCGTTTGTGGAACAGCCACAAGTAATCTGTCAATTACCGTTCAAGATTGTGGTTCGGTTTCCTCTGGAGGAACTGGTGGTTTAGAAAGTCAAAGTTTGGGAGATGCGGTTGCTAAAAGATTGTATCAATCTGCGCTTAATGGAACCATGCAGCAGCCTGCATATGAATTTATGAAACCATTTGTAGCATCAAATATTCAAAAAGCGATTACTGGTACCATGGCTTCTGTTCCAGTGAACAGTTTGGTACCTATGCAGTTAACTAACACAAGATTAAAATCCTACTTATCTACTCCTACAGATATTATTGGGATTACCAATGCCAAAGAAGTTGTTTCTGTAGACTATACATTGAATGGTTCTTGCAAAGCTGTTGTATTTGCTACAACTACAAAAGCAGCAATTTATGATCATACCAAAGCAGTATGCGATAGATTAAAGGGAGCCCAAGTTGTGAGAATGGATTCCATTATTTTAAATGGATTGGGGCTATTGCGATTTACTTTAAAATATGAGGATGGGCATACAGAAAATATTATAAGTTTTTCTGCCAGTACCAATCCCGCAAGGAATACTATTGCCATTCAGAGTAATTGGTTAAAGTCAGCTTATTTAGCAGAAGAGACCATGTATAATTTTCAAGTTTGGTCAGTATCAGATGAGTTGAGTGCAGAGATAACAGGGAAAATCTTAACTCAATTACAGCAAGTTGCCACTATTGAGCCTTTGAAAAAATCTAGTCTTTTGCCTGACACTTATTTTGTTAGTGCAAAAAGGGAAGGTGCAAATCTAGAAATGACGGTACAAAATACCTTAATAGGGACTTCTGGTTATTTTGAATTACAAGAAAAAGCAAATGAACAATCTACGATAGTTTCAAGAAAAATTCCTTTCAATTTTTCAAGAGTTCAGCGTAATTCTATACAATTACCAGTTTCAGATGCATTTGAAACAACAGTTAAAATGTTTGTGAACAACCAATTGCAAGACGAAGTGTTTTTGTCTGATGGTGCATGGTCAGTAGATTATAATCCTGCAAATACCGTTTTAAATAAATTTGAAGCAAAGAATGATAACAGAAAAACTGTTCCAGAGGAATTGCAATTATATAGAAATGTATACGCAAGCGTAAATACCAACTCGTATTTTACCTTGCTTAAATTAATGCGTGGGGGTGGATTGCCTAAAGATATTTCAGCGTATCAGACCATGAAATTTAATGCAAACGGCAATGGAACACTTAAAATTACTTTGGTAAAACAGTCAGTAAAGAATTGGGATGATCAATATTTTCTAAAAATACCATTAAGTAATAACCCTAAGGATTATTTGATTGATTTGGGTGACTTTAGTTCTTTAGTAAATAAGAATAGAATCAAGCCTGACGATATTAATGCAATTGTATTCACGGTTACTAATAGTACTGGTAATTCAACTAATATTACTCAAAACATCAATAATTTGGCTTTCAGTAAAGAATCAATTTCTTATATTCAAAGCCTATCGTCTAAAGAAATCAAAGTCTTCCCTAATCCAAGCACGGGTAAATTCAATTGTGTTTTCCAAAGTGATAAAGATGAACAATTACAACTAAGTATCACTGATGCTAGTAAGGGAATTGTATTGTATCGTAAAACAGTTAGTGCTTTAAGGGGTAGCAATACCGTTAGTGTAGATCTTGGATCAACCTTGCAAAACTTGAGTGTTTGTGTTTTAACCCTTGTTTCAGAAGACGGTAATTACAAACCTAATAGAATTTTGATTCAGCCAATAAAATAACCAATTAAGTTGCGAGAAATGTTTCGCAAAAACTTTGATTAGAGGGATCCTCCTTTAATATATTTTACTTCAACGGTCATTTCCATCATGGCATCACTGCCGGACAAACAGGCCATCATTTGAGTAAATGCTAGCTTTCCTAGTTGGTAGCCACTGGTTTCAACATAACTGATGCTAGGATGATAAAGGGTTGGGATAAATCCATTGCTGATAGAAAGGATGGACACATCTCCAGGGAAATTCAGGTTCATTTCTTGTATGGCCCTCATAGCTCCTATCAATATTTCATCACTCATGCAAAAAATAGTATCAATGCTATTATGTTGTTCAAAATGATGGTGTACCAATCTGGCTGCGTCTTGACTATCTGTTGCGTGTTCCACAATTAGCTGAGTTGAAGGACTTCTCAACTCAAAGGTTTCCTTAAATGCTGATTCCCTCTTTTTGGTTATAGACATATTGCTATTGCCAAACAAAGACAAGACCGTTTTCTTCTTTTGTAGAATAATAGCATCTGCAGCAATTTCTCCTACACGGGTATCTGCCATACTTACCTTATTAAGCCCCTCTTCTTCCGGTACCTTGTCAAAAAAAATAATAGGCGTATCTAATTCCTTGAACCTCAGAAAACTGCTTAAATCAGTAGAATTAGAACCCAAACATGCAAACATACCCGATACCCTATTTTGTCTACACAGTTTCAGGTTTTCACGTTCAATCTCGGGATCATCACTTGACTGAAGAATCATTAAAGAATATCCTTTTTTTCTACTCTCTTCTTCTACAGATGCAATAAAGGAATCATAAAAAAAATTGGAAATGGTGGGTACCATTAACCCAAATATTTTACTGTGTTTGGTTCTTAATTGAATAGCACTAGCATTAGGTTCATAATCTAAAGCCTTGGCTAATTCAATGACTTTTTGCTTGGTTTTTTCTGAAATGTCTGGGTGATTTTTTAGCGCCCTTGAAATGGTAGAAATACTTAATCCTAAAACTTCTGAAATTTTCTTTAATGTAGTATTTGTCATAATAGCAATCTAATCTTCAACAAAGTAGTAAAAAATAAGAACAAAGCTGTGTTTGGCAAAATCCTTTCAAGGCAAAGGATTAGTGTATAATAGACAATTAATATTGCCCTATTTTGGCCAATTACATTTCAACAGCAAAGCATATCGCAAACGATTGCGGAGTTTATTAATCTTTTTTTAAGGTCAGAGGTTGCAGCGCTAACTCTATTTTCATGTCCTAATTAATAGATTGTTAAATTAATGCCATAGAAGAAGTTGCCTTCACGTCCCAATGACCATGGAGATAGGAGTGCCCAAACTCTGGCAAGAAATTTAATTTTCTGTTTTTTAGATTTAAAAATGTGTACAAAATACACGCTTGTTAATTATTAAACTGCTATTTATGAATGTAAAGATGCTTGCCAGACTCACGCTTGTGGGTTTATTCGCCTGCGTATTGTCGCTATTTTCGCAGGCTCAGAACAAAACTGTCTCAGGTAAAGTCACAGATGCCAAAGATGGCTCTCCGTTGGCCGGCGCCTCAGTAGTTGTAAAAGGTTCCAAAACCGGCTCCCAAACAGGTGCTGATGGATCTTTTAAAATTAGTATACCAACGTCCGCTACCACTTTGGTAGTTTCTTCAGTTGGATTCGGTTCTCAAAATGTAGACATCCAAGGCAAAACTTCTGTAGATATTTCTCTGGCTGCTACCAGTGATAATATTGGCGAAGTTGTTGTAATTGGATATGGTACTGCTAGAAAGAAAGATCTTACTGGTGCTATTACCTCTGTAAAAGCAAAAGACTTTAACCAAGGTCCAATCACTACTCCTGATCAATTGATTCAAGGTAAAGTAGCTGGTTTGCAAGTAATTAACAACAGTGGTCAGCCTGGTAGTGCAACAACTATCCGTATCCGCGGTAATAGTTCAGTACGTTCTGGAAACTCTCCGTTGTTTGTAATTGATGGGATTCCTTTAGACGGTAGAAATGCTCGTCCAGGTTTAAATGCAAATGGTATTGGTCAGACTCCAGATGCAAACCCATTGTACTTTTACAATCCTAATGACATTGCTAGCATGGACGTGTTAAAAGACGCTTCTGCAACCGCTATCTATGGTTCTAGAGGTGCTAATGGTGTGATCATGATTACCACCAAAAAAGGATCTGTAGGTGCTCCTAAAATTGACTTTTCTGCAAACCTTGGTCAAAACACTGTTCGCAAAAAATACAAAGTATTAAATGCTGCTGAATACAAAGCTGCATTAAGCTCTTATGGATTGACTTCTGGTAATGATGGAAGCGATGTTGACGCTCAAGATGCTATTTTCCGTAAAGGTTATATTCAAAATTACAACCTTGGAATTGGTGGTGGTAACGAGAATGGTAAATACCGTTTCTCTTTGGGCTATTCTGATCAGAATGGTGTTATCTTGAAATCAAACTTGAAAAAATACAATATTGGCATGAATGGCCAGTACAAATTCTTGGAAAGCAAAAGACTTTCTTTGGATTTCAATTTGTTGGCTGCTCATAATACTGACATTGGTGTTCCTGTTACAAACGATGCTGGTTTCCAAGGTAACTTGGTAGGTATGGCTTTGCAGTGGAACCCAACTAGGGCTTTATACAAATCTTCAGGTGCTTTGAACATTGTTCCTGGTGAGAGCGTTGTGAATCCTTTGGCTATGTCAGCTGGTTATGATGATGTTGCTGATATCACTAACTTATTTGCAACTGTAGGTCTTGGTTATAAACTAACTGACAACTTGGATTACAAATTCAATATCAGCTTGAATTCACAAACTGGTGTACGTAAAGCAACTGAAGCTCCTTATATTACCATTCCTGGTGTAGAAGGTAGAGGTTTTGGTTTCTATGCAAACTCTGAATTGACTTCTCAAGTTTTGCAACACACTTTGAACTACAATAAGAAATTGACTTCTGCTTTAAACATGACAGCAATGTTGGGTTATGAGTATCAGAAATTTGCTTACAAAGGTTCTGGTATGTCTGCTCAAGATTTTACCAACCAAGGTGATGTTTCTTTCACAAGCATTATGCAAAACTCAAGTGCTGCAAGCCGTTCTATCTATTCTTGGAACGATCCTAGCTCTGAATTGCAATCTTATTTTGGTCGTCTAGGTTTTAACTATGATGACAAGTATTTGTTAACTGCAACTTTCAGAGCCGATGGTTCTAGTAAGTTTGGTTCTAACAACAAATATGGTTATTTCCCATCTGCAGCTTTTGCTTGGAATATCCATAACGAAGGTTTCATGAAAGGAAATAATACTTTCAGCAGTTTGAAACTACGTGCATCTTATGGTATAACTGGTAACTCTTCTTTCCCTGCTGGTTCAGCACAATCTCAGTACACTTTTGGTCAGCAATCTATTGCACTTGCAAACGTTGCTAATCCAGATTTGAAATGGGAAAGCACCAAACAGTTTGACTTAGGTCTTGATTTTGAATTGGCTAGCGGTGTTCTTTATGGTAGTGTAGACTACTTTAACAGAAATACTACCAATATCCTATTCAATTTTGACGCCATTCAGCCAGCTCCTGCTACTAAGTACTGGGTTAACTTGCCTGGTAATGTAAAAAACAATGGTGTTGAATTATCATTGGGTGCAGCTATTATCAAGAAGAAAGATCTTCAGTGGAATGCCCAGTTTAACATTGCTTTCTTGAGCAATAAATTGGAAAACTATAACGGACCTGCAGTATTGACTGGTGCTATTAGCGGACAAGGTTTGTCTGGAGCTTCAGTTCAACGCTTAACCAGCGGTCAACCTTTGAACGCTTTCTATATGAAAGAATTCATGGGTCTTGATCAGTCAGGTAATAGTACTTTCAGAGATAATGGAAATACATTGTACTATATTGGAGATCCTAACCCACACCAATTATTTGGTTTGTCTACTGACCTGACTTACAAGAAATGGTCTTTTGTAGCCAACTTTAATGGTGCTGCAGGACACGATATCTACAACAACACTTTGAACGCCTTGATTCCAATTGGAAACTTGGGTTCTAGAAACGTAGCATCTTCTTTGATTGGTGTATCTCCTAAAGAAAGCTTGGCTAACCCAATTACCACTTCTACTCGTTACCTTGAAAAAGGCGACTACTTGAAACTGGCTAACTTGTCTGCTTCTTATAATGTAGGTACCTTGGGATCTTTGAAAAATGTTCGCGTATTCTTTACTGCAACTAACCTGTTCATTATCACCAAGTACAGTGGTTTTGATCCTGAAGTAAATACAGATAAGAATATTGGTGGCGTACCATCATTAGGTATTGAGTACACCCCTTATCCTGCTGTAAAAGGATTTAACATTGGCTTCAACTTTAATTTATAAAAATTAAAGGACAACCAACGAACAAAAAATCACGTATAACGTAATAATAAAAAAATCACATTATGAAACATATACAAAAGTCTGCGATTGCTCTGATGTTGACTGTTGGTGTGGGTTTTGTTTCCTGTACTAAACTGGAAGAAAAACTAAACTCCTCTCTAACAGCTGATCAAGCTCAATCAATCCTTTTAAAGAGTACAGACGTTTCTGTACTGTTACAAGCCTGCTACGATGGTTTGCAGGGTTTCCAATCACAAGACGTTGCTACTTCTTTGCAAGAAAATAGCTCTGACGAATCTCTGGTTCCAACCAGGGGTGGTGACTGGGATGATAATGGTGTTTGGAGGGTTATCCACGCACATACATGGAATGCTGACCACGCGCAAGTTGGTGGTGTATTCAATAACTTGCTAGGTGTGGTATTTAACACAACCAACGTGTTGAACTTTAGCCCAAGTGCTTCTCAAGCTGCTGAAGCAAGGTTTATCCGTGCATTTGCTATGTACACTGTATTGGATTTGTATGGTCAAGTACCTTTCAGAGAAGCTGGTGAAAACCTGTTGAATGCTCCTAAAGTATTAAAAGGTGCCGAAGCTGCAACTTTCATTATCTCTGAATTGAATGCAATTAAAGCTTCATTGCCAAACGGTCCATCTGCTGGCGGTCCTGCTTTCAAAGCAAACAAAGACGCGGCGGATGTTTTGTTAATGAAAATGTACTTGAACAAAGGTGCTTATGGCAACCGTGCTGCTCCTACATTTGATGCTGCTGATATGAATGCAGCAATCACAATTGCTCGTAGTCTTTCTACCAAATACACTATCTCTGCTAACGTATGGGACAACTATGCACCAAGCAATGATGTGATTGGTAAAGAAAACATCTTCACCAACCAAAACATTGGTGGTTCAAGAGGTGGTAACTTGCGTGCTGCTTGGTACAAAACCAACCACTACAACATGAACAAATCTGGTTGGAATGGTTTTACCACTCTAGCTGCTGTTTATGACAAATTTGAAGCAACTGATACTCGTTTGGGTGTAAACTATCCAGATCCTGCAGGTGTGCTTCCTAACCCTAAGGGTGTAAACACAACTGGTTTCTTGATTGGACAGCAATATGACCTGAAAACAGGTGCTGCTTTACAAGACAGAAAAGGTGCGCCTTTGTCTTTCACAAGAACTGTTGCCTTACAAGAAAGTGGCAATAACTTAGAAGTTACAGGTATTCGTTACTGGAGATATGTAGTAGATAATAAAGATGGCAATGATGGCCAACCTGATAATGACTATGTATTCTTCCGTTACTCAGACGTTGTTCTGATGGAAGCTGAAGCCATTCTTCGTGGTGGTACAGCTCAAGGTGGAGTAACTGCTTTGTCTTTGGTAAACTCTTTACGTTCAAAACGTGGAGCTACTCCAGCAACTTCAGTAATCCTGAAAAATGCTGATCAGAACTCTGCAGATGCAGGTGGTGCTATCAGCTTGCTGAATGAAAGACAAAGAGAATTCCATTGGGATGGTTGGAGAAGACAAGATCAGATCCGTTTTGGAACTTTCTTATCTCCAAACGCACTGAAACCAGTGACCGATGCCAAATACTTGCTGTTCCCAATTCCTAACGGCGCATTAGCTGTTAACCCGAATTTGACACAGAACCCCGGTTATTAATTTTATTTAATCAACCATACCAACAAAAAGGTCATTAATTTTAATGACCTTTTTGTTATTTAGCCATGACCTCGAATATTAGATATACGCGATTATTTACTTTGATTTTATTGGTGTTTCAATTCTCCTGTACCAATTCATCAAAGACTTCTTCAGCTGCTTTGTTTCAATTGATGGACAATACGGGCATCAATTTTGAAAACAATATTCAAGACAGTAAAGACTTTAACATATTTACTTTTCGAAATTTTTATAACGGTGGGGGAGCTGCCATTGGAGACATTAATAATGATGGCTTGGCCGATGTGTTTTTTACTGCCAATCAAGGATCCAATAAGCTTTATTTGAATAAAGGGGATTTTAAATTTGACGATATATCAGATAAAGCGGGTTTTGTTGCCAAGCCACAATGGAGTACTGGAGTGGTCATGGTAGACATTAACCACGATGGTTGGTTGGATATTTTTGTTTGCAATTCCGGACATATTAATGACGGTGTGAGTAAAGAAAATCAACTCTTCATCAACAACAAGAACCTAACATTTACAGAGAGCGCCAAAGCCTATGGGCTTGCCGATAATGGATTCAGCACCCAGGTTTCATTTTTTGATTACGACCTGGATGGTGATTTGGATTGCTTTTTAGTGAATAATAGTCCCATTCCTGTTAACACACTTAACTATGCCAATAAGCGTGACTTACCCGCAGAACAATGGCCTATCAAAGATTTTCTAAAAGGAGGAGGTGATCACTTACTCAGAAATGATGGAGATAAATTTGTAGATGTTACACATAGTACCGGAATCCACGGATCATTGATCAGTTTTGGGTTGGGTGTTACCATTGGTGACGTAAATGGAGACCATTATCCTGATGTATATGTGTCCAATGATTTTTTTGAAAGAGATTATCTCTATATCAATCAAAAGAATGGAACCTTTAAAGACGAATTGGAGAACTGGGTACAGCATACCAGTTTGGCTTCTATGGGTGCAGATATGGGCGATGTAAACAATGATGGTTACCCAGATATTTTTACTACAGATATGTTGGCCGATGATGACTATAGGCTCAAAACCACTTCTTCTTTTGACAATATAGATGTGTATCGCCTAAAAGTGCAATCGGGATTTTACCAACAGTTTCAACAAAACACTTTACAAATCAACAATAAGAATGGCAAGTTTTTAGATGCTTGTTATTATGGGGGTGTAGCTGCATCAGATTGGAGTTGGGGTGGATTGTTATTTGACGCAGACAATGATGGTCTCAATGATTTATACATCTGCAACGGCATCAACAATGACCTAACCAATCAAGATTTTATTGACTTTTTTGCCAATGATATTGTTCAAAAAATGGTCATGACGGGTAAGAAAGATGAAGTGGATGCTGTAATCAAGAAGATGCCCAAACAACCACTTTTAAATAAAGCCTATAAAAATGAAGGAGGGCTTAAGTTTTCTGATAAGGGAGTAGAATGGGGTTTCACACAAACTTCTTTTTCAAATGGGGCTGCTTATGGAGACTTAGATAATGACGGTGATTTAGATATGGTCATTAGTAATGTGAATGAGAAAGCTTTTGTCTATAAGAATAGAAGTAGAGAAATTAATCAGAATAATTTTATAGCTGTATCCTTAAAAGGTGCGGGCGCTAATAGTTTTGCTATTGGTAGTCAGATCAAAGTCTTTGTAGGTGATCAAATCATGAGCAGGGAAATTATACCAAGTAGGGGCTTTCAATCTTCCATTGATTATAAAACCATTATTGGTCTTGGCAAAACAGTTGCTATAGACAGCATTCAAGTGATTTGGCCAAATAGAATGGTGAGTACTCAAATTAAACCCGCCATTAATCAAGTACTAAAATTAGAACAACCTACAAAAGCTCCCTTATTTCAAGAGCCTGCAAAAATGAATGCAACGCATTTGCTGTCAGTTGTGCCAAATTCATTTAAAAAACACCAAGAAGACGATTTAGTAGATTTTTACAATGAACGCAATATTCCTAGAATACTTTCAAAGGAAGGCCCAAAAGCTGCCGTGGCAGATATAAATGCAGACGGGTTAGAAGACATCTATATTGCAGGTTCACCCAAACACCCAGGTCAATTATATATTCAAAACACAAATGGATCATTTGTCAAAAAACGCATTCCCATATTTGAACAGTATGCCGATTTTGAAGACGTAGCCGTTTTGTTTTTTGATGCTGATAAAGACGGTGATAAAGACTTGTTTGTAGGTGCTGGTGGCAACAATACGCAAATTGGTAATAGAATTTTCCAACACCGTTTATACATCAATGATGGAAAAGGAAATTTCTCTATTGACGTGAATGCATTTGGCAATAATGAAATGAATATTGCTGTTGCTTGTGCTTATGATTTTGATAAGGATGGTGATGAAGATTTGTTTGTTGGTGCTAGAAGTTTTCCTGGTAATTATGGTATAACGCCTCAAAGTTATTTGTATGTAAACGATGGTAAGGGACATTTCAAAGACCTGGCTAAGGAGAAAAACCCAGATATTGCTGGTATTGGAATGGTTACTGGTGCCGTTTGGGCCAATATAACGGGTGATGCTTCAAAAGAATTGGTGATTGTTGGAGAATGGATGAGCCCCAGAATATTCAGTTTTGACAAAGACCATTTTAAAGAAGTCAAAACCAATCTTTCAGATTTGCACGGATGGTGGCAATCAGTGGCTGTGGCCGATTTAAATGCAGATGGTAAAGAAGACATTGTATTAGGTAATATTGGGGAGAATTTTTACTTGCATCCAAGTAAAGAAAAACCAGTCAAAATTTGGATAGCCGATTTTGACCAAAACGGAATCACAGACAAAATTCTAACACGTTCTATTGACGGTAAGGACCTACCCGTATTTTTAAAACGAGATTTAGAAGAACAAATACCATTGTTGAAAAAACAAAATCTTAGACACGAAGTGTTTGCCAAAAAACCAGTGCAAGAATTATTTTCAGAAGAAATTATCCAAAAAACATTGGTCAAGGAATTTAATGATCCAGCTTCCTATGTGGCCTATAACCAAGGGAATGGGCAGTTTCAAGTACAAAAAATGTCTACTTATTTGCAACTCTCATGTATCAATGCTATTTCCTGTTTAGACATCAATGCAGATGGTTTTGTAGACTTGGTTATGGGAGGTAATAATTTTGGATTTCCTCCCATGATGGGCAGACTAGACGCAAGC
>CALRXZ020000111.1:0-13285 GCA_943372255.1 Chitinophaga pinensis | reverse complement strand
TCACCCCTGTAGTAGATATTACTTCCACCACTTGCTTCCGCATTCAATTCTTTTTGAATGGTTACTCGAATATTGGAAGCCCCAGAAGCGTCAAGTTTTACATAATCTGCTTTCAGGTCAAAAGCTCTGATATTGCAGGCCCCACTTGCATCTACGTCTAGCTTATCGGCCTTTCCTGAAACCCTTACATTAGAGGCGCCACTGGCGTCTAATTTCAAAAGGCCAACTTGTAATTCACCTGTATAATCACTAGCCCCAGATAATTGAATTTTTAATTCAGGTACTTTAATCGCTTCGGTTGACTTTACATTACAAGCACCAGAAGCTTCTACCCTATTGAGGTTCTTGAAAGTCACATAGGCTTTCATTTTATTGTTCCCCCAGGTTTTCCAATTCCAGCCCTTTCCATCAAAATAGATATGTAGGGTACCATTTTTTACCTCAGTTCTAATTCTGCCAATGGCTTCGGAAGAACTGGCGCTAACCGCAGCCGCTTCTTCATTTCCTTGAGAAAGAAATAGGTCAATGGCTCCTGACACTTCTACTGCCGTAAATCCAGACACCATTCTAGCTTCTGCATTGGCGTCAAATACTAAGTTTTTTTCATTTTGAGCATTGGCCGAAAAAACTCCCAAACCCAATCCCAATAATAATATCAATTGTTTCATTTGTTGCATTTTATATTGAAACGAGGATGCGGCCCTAAAGTTACAGTTGGTTCGTATTAATTAATGCCTAATTTTGCATTAGAACATTCCTCGGGGTGCTAGTGTGAAAACACAGGCTGAGAAAATACCCGTTGAACCTGAACAGGGTAATGCCTGCGAAGGGAAGGTGTACTGTACTTTTATTCAGCAGATCCTCTCCATTAGCTATTCCCTGTTCCCATTATTAACTTTTAAATCAAGAAAAATGAAAAAGTTTCTGGGAACAACCGCGTTTGCAATGCTAACATTGTTCACCTTGGCTCAAGGGCCAAAAACACCTGTGGCCGGTAGATTAACCGATGCCCAATCAAAAGCACCCATTGCAGGTGCACAAGTAAAAATGGGTAATGCCAATACCCTAACTGATGAAAATGGCCAATTTCAGCTTGGAAAATTAACCAAGGGTAGTTACACGCTGATAGTAAGTAGTTTGGGTTACAAGAATTATCAATCTGTCATTGATGTTACCAACAAGGCGTTGGAACTAAGTCTTTCTTTAACTCCTACTAGCTTGTATTTGCAACCTCTAGAAGTTAGGGCTACAAGAGCAACTAATTCCGCTCCATTTGCCAAAACCAATTTGAACAAAGAACAAATTGCTGCTAATAATCTGGGGCAGGACCTTCCCTTTTTATTAAACCAAACCCCTTCAGTGGTAGTAAATTCAGACGCTGGAAATGGGGTTGGTTATACAGGTATTAGAATTAGGGGTACTGATGCAACTAGAATCAATCTTACACTCAATGGAATCCCTTATAATGATGCAGAAAGCATGGGTACTTTTTTTGTAAACATTCCCGATTTTGCTTCATCAGTTAATAGTATTCAAATTCAAAGAGGGGTTGGTACTTCTACCAATGGTGCGGGAGCATTTGGAGCCAGTTTAAACCTTTCTACCAATGAATACAATGAGAAAGCCTATGGGGAAATGAACACCAGTGCAGGTTCTTTTAATACTTGGAAAAGCACGGTCAAGGGTGGCTCTGGATTAATAGCCAAACATTTCACGCTTGATGCAAGGGTTAGTTCTATTAATAGCGATGGTTTTATTGATAGGGCAGCTTCTAATTTGAAATCACTCTATTTGAGTGCAGCTTATTTAAATGCTAAGTCTTCTTTGCGTTTGAATGTATTTACGGGTAAAGAAAAAACTTATCAAGCATGGTATGGAGTTCCTGAAGCTTTATTGTCTAGCAACAGGACCTATAATCCAGCTGGTATGGAAAAAGCAGATGCTCCTTATGATAATCAAACAGACAACTATACCCAAACCCATTATCAGTTATTTTTCAATCATGCTTTTAACCAGTATTGGTCATTCAATACCGCAGTGTTTTTAACCATGGGCAATGGATATTATGAAGAATATAAAGCAGACCAGAAATACAGTAAATATGGTTTATCTAATCCTGTTATTGGTGGGGTAACCATTACCACTACTGATCTGGTAAGACAACGTTGGTTAGACAATAGTTTCTTAGGTCAAATTGCATCTTTTCAATACAAGAAAGGAGGAGATGAATTAACTATTGGTGGTGGATGGAACAAATATCAGGGACAGCATTTTGGAAATATCGTCTGGATGAAACAAGGAACTGTTTCTCCTGATTACCGATATTATAATTTACCTGCCGTGAAAAAAGATGCCAATATCTATGCCAAATGGCAACACCGTTTCAATTCAAATTGGCAAAGTTTTGTAGACCTGCAATACCGTAACGTTTCGCATAGAATGGAAGGTTTCCAAACTAGCCCAAAGTTATTAGTTGACAGAAGCTTTGATTTTATAAACCCTAAAGCTGGTATTACTTATAGCAAGAATGGATTTACCGGATTCTTGAGTTATGCCATTGCCAATAAAGAACCCAATAGAGATGATTTTCAGGCAAGCCCCATTCAACAACCCAAACCTGAATCATTACAAGATGTAGAGTTGGGCATAGAAAAAAGAAAAGGCGCTTTCTATTATGGTGCTACCCTCTATTGGATGCAATACAAGGACCAATTGGTCTTAACTGGACAGATCAATGATGTTGGTTCGTATACTCGCACCAATGTTCCCAATAGCTATCGTTTGGGGCTGGAATTACAAGCTGCTGCAAGGGTTTCTAATATCCTTAACCTCTCAGGAAATCTAACATTTAGTAAGAATAAAATCAAATCCTTTACAGAATATATTGACAACTGGGATACAGGTTTACAAGATGCTGTGAAACATGAAAACACTGATATCTCTTTTTCTCCCGCAATTGTGGGAGGATTAACTGCCGATATACAAGTATACAAACATGTTGCCCTTAGTCTTTTAAGCAAATATGTGGGCAAACAATACATGGATAATAGTCAAAATGAAAACAGAAAACTAAATGGCTATTTTACCCAAGACCTTAGGTTGAATTGGACTATCAGAACTAATTTCTTAAAAGAGTTACACCTGATTGGTCAATTGAATAATTTGTTCAATGCCAAATATGAACCAAATGGATATACTTATAGTTATGTTTTAAGCAATAATTTGAACACTGATAATGGATACTATCCCCAGGCTGGAACCAATTTCATGATTGCATTAAATGTAAGATTGTAATCATTCAATTTAAGAATGCACAAAATTAAAAATGCCCCAAAATATCGGGGCATTTTTAATTTATATCTAAGTTCTCTATTTTGCAAAACGATCTTGCCAAGCAAGCATTCCACCTGATACATTTGTTAAATTAGTAAAGCCCATAGTTTCTAAAATTAGACAGGCTTGTCCACTCCTATTTCCACTTCTGCAATAGACAAATACTTCTTGATTTTTTAAATCTTCAATGGCGTCTACTTGCATAGTCTGCACTTGACCCAATGGCAATAAGATACCTCCTATATTAAAATCCGCGTGTTCATGAGGTTCTCTTACGTCTACTAGGTGAATTTGTTCGCCTGCATCAATTTTAGCTTTGAGGGCTTCTACTGTAATGGTTTGCATATATTTTGTTTGAGTTATTTTATTGATTAATCACTGGTGCTTGGGTACTGTCTTTGGGTGGAGCCACCGCACTAATATAAACGTCTAATAATTGTCCACTTCTAATTTTATTATTCACTCTTTGACCCGGTACGGCTTCAGTAAATAATTCAGGGCTTTGTCTCACAATATAAGCAGCACCTGAATCCGTAATTGGGCCAACCGAAATGACGGAGCCTAAATTTAAACTGATAGAACTCAACCAACTTTTTGCCTCATTTAAGGTTAATCCTACTAAGTTAGGAACTTCCATTTCTGCACCAGTAATTCCACTTCCCAAAATAAGGTCAATGGTACTTCCCAAGATAATTTTAGTACCCGGTTTAATATTTTGATCAGCATACAATTGCTCTAACACCGCATTTCTGGCAATGTCTGGTTTGTAGTTCACATACCCTAGTTTTAATCCTAGGCTTTGCAAATACATTTCGGCACTTCTAATAGAAAAACCAATCAAGTTGGGCATTTCTACTTGAGGGGGAACCATTCGGTTAATGGTCAAATAAACGGTTCTACCTTTTTTGACTATCGCGTCAGCTTCTGGGGATTGTTTTACCACGGCAAGTTTGGGAATACTGTCTACGTAGACAGAATCTTGTAATGCCACTTGAAACCCTTTTTCTTCAAGAATTTTTTGTGCGGCCACCGCATTTTGACCCACAATGGAGGGTACCCTTTCTGATTTTCCAAATCCTGTGATCCATTTCAAGGATCCAAATAATAAGAGCACCAATACCACCAATAATCCTATACCGGCCAGTATATTTACCCAAAGCGGTTTATCTGTAATGAATTTGAACATCAGTTAATTAAATAAGTACCAAATATGGTTGAAAGTAGCCATTCTTTTGAGCTTCTTAGGCAAAATAACATTTTATTTCAAAGCTTCCTCAATGATGGCTGTATAGAAATCTGTTAAGCTCCATCCCATGGCCCTTACTTGCTGGGGAATCACACTAGCTGCAGATTGACCAGGCACGGTATTCACTTCTAACATAAATGGTTGTTCTTTTGACTGGTTATAGATAAAATCTA
This sequence comes from Chitinophaga pinensis, assembly GCA_943372255.1. GTDB lineage: Bacteria > Bacteroidota > Bacteroidia > Chitinophagales > Chitinophagaceae > Sediminibacterium > Sediminibacterium pinensis_M. Next base: position 8,533 of record CALRXZ020000111.1, on the reverse strand, counting down.
TGCGTACCACGCCTCTACAGTTTAGTACTTCATACACTCTTTTGGCAGCAGCTGTTAATTGCTCCTGCATCAAGGGACTAATTTGAGCAGGGGTAATCTCTTCACTCTTACCCTGGTATTTGGCTTCAAAGTCAAAAAAGGCATTCCCTGTTTTGATTTCTGTTATGGGCAATACTGTAGTGGTTCCATTTGATTTAAACACGCCAATAGTAAACTCCCTTCCACTAATAAATTCTTCTACCAATACCTGATTGTCTTCCTGGAAGGCTTTGTCAAGAGCAGCTGCAAGATTAGCAGCCTCATCTACCCTACTCATCCCAATACTGCTTCCCCCATTATTGGGTTTCACAAAAAGAGGTAACTGTAATTGTGCTAAAATACTGTCTACAGCAATGGGAGTATGTTTGAATAAATGCAATGATTTGGCAACATGAATTCCTGCAAAAGCAGCTACTGCAACGGTATAGCGTTTATTAAAAGTTAATGCAGAAGTGGCTGCGTCACAACTGGTATAGGGCAACCCCAACATGTCAAAATAGCCTTGCAGTTTTCCGTCTTCTCCTGGGGTTCCGTGAATACACAATAAAATGGCGTCAAATTTTATTTTAACCCCAGCCTCCATAATAGAAAAATCTGAACGGTCTACTGCAGACCTTTCTCCGGTTTCAGGCAAGTACCACCATCCTTCAGGATTGATATCAATCTTGTAAAGGTTGAACTTTTCACGGTTGGTATGGTTTGAAACCGTGATGGCGCTTTTATAACTAATCTGAGCTTCTCCACTCAATCCTCCTGTAACCAATGCAATTTGTTGCTTCATTTTCCTTGATTATCCAACAAATATAATTGAATTGGCTTAGAGCTACCACCCAAGTAGGGGCAAAAAAAAGCGGAAGAAACTTCTTGTCTCTTCCGCTCACGGTAACGGGAAATATCACCCGCTGTTACAAGTTGTTGTCTTTTTACTGGCAACAATTAAAGTACTATAAAGCTACACAGTGCAATATCTTTTTGCAAGCTTTTTGCTAAAAAAAGTTATGCACCTTTTTCTTTGAGATGTTTACGCGTGTAGCAACTCTTTTTTAGCCATCAATGCGTCAACAGTTTCTTCATACGCTTCGTCTGCAACACAGCAGTCTACTGGGCAAACAGAAGCACACTGAGGCTCTTCATGGAAACCTTGGCACTCGGTGCATTTGTTGGGAGTAATATAGTAAGTGTCAGTACTGATCGGCGCAAAACGCTGGTCGGCAGATGCAACAGTGCCATCTAAAAGGGTAAAACTGCCCTTTACAGTGGTACCATCGGCTAAAGCCCATTCAACACCACCTTCATAGATAGCGTTATTAGGACATTCGGGTTCACATGCCCCGCAATTGATGCATTCTTCGGTAATCTTGATAGCCATACAAATTTGATTTGAAAAGTTAGTAACTACATTTGCAGCTCAAATTTAAGACTGACTGATGACTTTACAAACAAGAATTCAAATAATGGGGCAATTGGGTAAATATCTTTTAGAAGATGGTCCTATATGGCAAGCATGTAAAGAGCGTGCTTACCGGGAAAACCCTTGGTTTATACCTGAATTTATTGAAATTGCCAGTAAGCAGATTGCAGAAAAATTTCTTCAACCAGCAGATTTGGAGTCCTGGGCTAACCAATATGCAACCCCAGACCAACCCCAGCGGCCCCATACCATTGGATTGGTAATGGCAGGCAATATACCCCTGGTAGGTTTTCATGACCTGCTTTGTTGCTTTATCAGTGGTCAAAAAACTTTGATTAAAACATCCTCTAAGGACGATGTCTTGATCAAACACCTAGTTTCAAAAATGCAGGAATGGTCACCTGAAACTTTCAACCTGATTGGATTTGCAGACAATTTAAAAGGCTGTGACGCTTATATTGCCACAGGCAGCAATAATTCCAGCCGTTATTTTGAATTTTATTTTGGCAAATACCCTAATATCATTCGAAAAAATCGCACATCGGTGGCTGTTCTAGATGGCACAGAAACGGCCCAAGAGTTGGATCTATTAGCAGATGATATTCAATTTTATTTTGGTTTGGGCTGTAGAAATATTACCCAAATTCATGTACCTAAAGAATATGATTTTTTACCCTTATTGCAGGCACTGCGTAAATACGAGTATTTTATGGATTACCATAAATACAAACACAATTTTGACTATCATTTGGCCATTTTAATCATGGGCAATAAATATTATATGAGCAATGAAAGTCTGATTCTGACTGAAAATATTGCAGCTTTTTCACCCGTTAGCCAGGTTCATTATGCCTATTATTCAGACAAGGAAGAACTGATTCTAAGCCTCTCCAATAACCCATCTATACAGTGTGTAGTAGCACATGGACATATCCCTTTTGGGAAGGCACAACAACCTAGTTTAACTGATTATGCAGATGGGGTAGACACTATGCAATTCCTTGCCAGTCTTTGATTTTAACGCTCTTAAAACAGTGATTTAACAAAATGAGCTGAAAATAAAACCCATTCTTACTTACATTTATAGCTGAGTCAATGGCCGCAAAACATTTGTTAAAAGAGACAGATGGTATGCTGCCATTTCTACAGTTTTTTTTATTTGCTGTTGGATAGGCATGAAATTTGAATCACACAAAAAAAAGAGCAATCATATGAATTTCAAAAACATTTTAGCCATTGTGGCCATCAGCGCCAGTACAGCTGTTGTTAGCGTATGGGGTTATGGCAAATTTGTAGAACACCAATTTGCTGGCGTGCAAGAACCCGGAAAACTCCCGGTGAATTATGCTGGTTTTTTTGGTGACAAAGCCGCACCAGGTACAGCAGTTGATTTTACTGCAGCTGCTACCTCCGCAACGCCTGCTGTGGTGCATATTAAAACCCGTACCAAGGCTAAACAAGTAAGTAATAGTCAACGCCAACGTAATCCCTTCTCCGATTTATTTGGTGGGGATGATGCCTTTGGCGATTTTTTTGGTGGCCCTAGGGTTATACCAGAACAACGTGCTAGTGGTAGCGGAGTAATCATTACTGACGATGGATATATTGTAACCAATAACCACGTGGTAGATGGTGCCGATGAAATTAACGTAACCATGCCCAACAAAAAATCATATAAAGCAACGGTAATTGGCGCTGACCCAAGTAGTGATATTGCGGTGATTAAAATTGAAGGAAAAGGATTTCCTTACTTGGTTTATGGCAATAGCGATGAGGTAAAATTAGGCCAATGGGTGTTGGCTATTGGTTACCCTTTAAACTTAGACGTTACTGTGACAGCGGGTATTGTGAGTGCTAAATCACGTTCTATTGGAATTAATGGTCAACAAAGCAATAGCCCTGTTGAATCCTTTATACAAACCGATGCTGCGGTTAACCCAGGCAATAGCGGTGGTGCATTGATCAATACCAATGGAGAGTTGATTGGTATTAATTCTGCTATTGCTTCTCCTACCGGTTCTTATGCAGGATATTCTTATGCTATTCCTGTAAATATGGCTAAGAAAATAGTCACCGATATTGTAAAATTCGGAACCGTTCAGAGAGCTTATATAGGCATCAATTATGCGGGTGAAAACATTCCTGATGAGGCCAAAAAACAATTGGAAAAAGAAATTGGTGTAGCCTATAAAGAAGGTGAAGGTGTTTATGTAACAGGTGTTCCAGAAGGTGGTGCTGCGGCCAATGCAGGTTTGAAAAAAGGCGATATCATTACCAAAGTAAATGGCGCCAATGTAACCAATGGTCCTGAATTACAAGAACAAGTGGCTAGGTATAAACCAGGCGATAAAATCTCTTTGGTATACAAGCGTGGTGGATCAGAAAACACCGTAAGTCTTACTTTGAAAAACAAAGCGGGTAATACCGATGTGGTAAAAGTGAGTGGTATTATGGAACAACTGGGTGGAGACCTAGAAAATGTAGACAAGAAAACTGCTACTGCTAATGAAATTCCAGGTGGTGTATTGGTGAAAAAAATTGGAACTGGTTTGCTAAAAAATACCAAGATGCAAGAAGGGTTTATCATTACCAGTGTAAACCAACAAGAAATCAAAAACATGGATGATTTGAAGACAGCGTTAATAGCAGCCAAAGGTGGCTCTGTAAGGCTAGAAGGAATCTATCCAGGATATAATGGCACTTATGCTTATCCCTTGAATTTAAAAAGTGAATAAAAAATTTCTTACATGTAAAAGCCGCTCTGATTATATCGGAGCGGCTTTTTTATGTTGTTGTAATGAACTTTCTTATTTATCAACGCTATGATACACCAAAAAATCTCCGGCCATCAATTCAAAACTTTCTCCTGGTTTAAATGAATACTGTAAACCAGAAAACAAGCTCTCGAACTGGCCTTCTAACCAAGGGTGTTCTACCTTCATTTTAAGCGCATTTTTTTGAGACAAATTGAGCATGATCAAAACAACTTGGTTTTTGTATTTACGCAAGTAGCACATTAATTCATTGCTATGGTCACTTGGCAGAACAAAGGTTTCTCCCTGAGAGAGTGCTTTATTGGTTTTTCTCAATGCAAGTAAAGATTGAAAAAAAGGTTCCATAACAAATGACTGTTTCCAGTCAATGGAATCTTTGTCAAAGAATCTCAGCCGCTTTGTATTGGCAATTTCCTGTCCACTATAAATTAAGGGCAAACCATGCCAGGTTGCACCAAAAACCCACCATGCTTTTGCTAAAGGACCATATTTTTCGTGTTCTGTTCCGTTCCAGCTATTCTCATCGTGGTTACTGGTAAAATATAGTTTAGTAGCATCAAAAGGATATTGCGTATAACTATGAAGGGTATTGTGAATATGATTTAAAGAAGCTTCTCCCTTTGCGTGCTTCTCCGTTACGTGCATCCAATTCCAAGCATAACTTACATCAAAAGAAGCATGATAGGACGGTTCATCACATTCTGCCAACCAGAAAAGTGGCTTTACTGCATCACATTGTTTTCTGGCTTCCACCCAAAAATCTAAGGGCACCAAATGTGCCATATCGCACCTAAAGCCATCAATATCACATTCCCTGACCCAGTATTGCATGGCTTTAATCATGGCTTGTCGCATATTGGCTTGGCCATAGTCTAGATCTATCACGTCTTTCCAACCATTGACTTCTGTGAACATACCATTGCTGTCTTTGACATACCAATCTGGGTGTTCAAATGTCCAGTGATGATCCCAGCCAGTATGATTGGCTACCCAATCAATAATGAGCTTGAAACCCAATTGGTGCGCGGTGTCTACCAATTGTTTAAAGTCATTCAAATTGCCAAATTCTGGATTGATTTTGGTATAGCTACTACAAGCATAATAGGAACCCAATGACCCCAGTCTTTCTTTTTGACTAATGGGTGTAATAGGCATTAACCATAGAATCTCTACTCCCATGGCTTTAAGCCGGGGTAAGTGTTTAGCGAATGCTTGAAAACTACCTTCCTCTGTATATTGGCGAATATTTACCTCGTAAATATTCGAGTCCTTGGCCCAGGGTACCATTGAAAAAATCTTACTCATAATTGCTCGTCTCCTTACAAAGAAATAGTTTTATACCAATATGGACGTTGATCATCAACCAAAACTTGAGAGAAAGATAAGTCTTTTGCAGGCTACCGCCATCAATATGACCGATATGGTGGGTATTGGCCCTTTTGTGGTTTTAAGTATGGTGGCAGAAATTATGCAAGGGCCTTGGTTTTTGTATGCATGGGTAGCTGGCGCCATTTTATCGCTGGTAGATGCCATGATTTGGAGTCAATTAGGGGCTACTTATCCCCTTGCAGGTGGCAGCTACAATTTTCTAAAAGAAGGTTTTGGTCCCAAATGGGGCAAGCTGATGAGTTTTCTATTTGTCTGGCAAACCATGATTCAAGCCCCTTTGGTCATTGCTTCTGCAGCCATTGGATTTGCCAGTTATTTTCAGTTTTTACATCCAACTAGTATTTGGCAGTCAAAAGCCTTGAGTGGTGCTTTGGTAATATTAATAGTTGTCTTATTATACAGAAAAATTGAAGCCATTGGCAAGATCAGTGTGCTGCTTTGGTCTGGTGTACTTATAACCATGGCTTGGTTAATTGGTGGAGGCTTATTGCATGGGAATTTTATGGCCCCCATTCAACAGATCAATGATGGTTTAAAACTGGATTATGCTTTTGCAACAGCTCTTGGCTTTGCTAGTGTTAAAACCATATACAGTTATTTGGGCTATTACAATGTTTGCCACTTAGGTGGTGAGATTGTTGCTCCTGAAAAAAATATTCCAAAAAGCATGTTTATCTCTATTGCAGGTATTGCTTTTCTGTATTTGATGATGAATATTAGTGTGGCTTCTGTATTGCCCTTGGAACAGATAAAACAAAGCAAATTTGTAGTAAGTGAATTTGTTCAAACCCTGTCTGGTCCTACTGCTGCTAACATTGCTACCATTTTAATTTTATGGGTAGCATTTGCCTCCGTATTTTCTGCAACACTGGGGTATAGTAGAATTCCTTATGCAGCTGCAAAAGATGGTGCTTTTTTCAAAGTATTCGCTAACCTACATCCTACCAAACATTTTCCGCATATTTCCTTACTGGTATTGGGCGGCGTAGCATTTGTATTTAGTTTGCTGTTCAAATTACACGAGGTGATCAGTGCTATTTTAGCCATGAGAATTCTGATTCAATTCATAGGTCAGGGAATTGGATTGCTACTCTTAGTAAAAAGAAAATCGCACAAGCATTTTGCTTGGAAAATGCCGCTTTATCCCCTACCAGTAATCCTTGCCATTATTATTTGGGGCTTGGTGTTTTTATCTACAGGCAGACAAATGATTTTAGGAGGTCTAACAGTAATAGGTCTAGGTCTAATTGCTTTTATGATCAAGCAAAAAAGATTGTCTCAGTGGCCATTTGAACAGAAAAATTAAACTGCTTTTTTAGGCATAACTTGTTGGGCAATCCAAGCCAGGATAACTACTGCTAAAGCTCCTACTACATTGAGCCATAGGAATCCTAATCCAATAATATTGTACTTATCCAATAGGAAAAAAGCAATCACAATTAGCTCACCCAAAATAGCTGCTATAAACACGGCATTTGACTGCACTTTTTTCAAATAAAATGCAACTAAGAAAATGCCTAGAATTACTCCATAAAATAAGGAGCCCAAGATATTGACTACTTCAATTAAGCTGCCCATACCAGTTGCAAATTCTGCCGTGATGACACAGAAAATACCCCATCCAAGTGTATAGTATTTTGAAACCCTATATTCATTAGCACATTGCTCTGCATTGTCTCTGTTATAGGTTGCACCCCTGAATCTTACATGAAAGTCAATCATGGTGCAGGATGCCAATGAATTCAATGCTGCCGCTATTGATCCCCAAGCCGCTAAGAATATAATGGCAATTAATAGCCCCACCAATCCCTTTGGCAAAAAGTCTATGACAAAGCGCAAAAAGATATAATTGGTATCATTGGTATCGGATGCTGGAAGCGCTTTTTTCAACACTTCTTTATAGGCTTTTTGTGTGGCTGCCATTTTTCCAGAGCCTAGTTTCAAACTGTCTTTAAACCCTTCATCACCTTTAATTACATAGGTTTTGCTATAGGCTTGCTGTTGTAGCTGTTCTTCCATGAACCTATTTTCCAATTTGCCCAAGGTATCGGCATACACAGTTGTCTTGGCTTTCTCTGCTACTGCCTGATTAAAGAATACTGGAGCACTATGGAACTGGTAAAATGTAAACAACAAAGCCCCCAATAACAAAATGGAGAATTGCATGGGTACTTTTACCAATCCATTCATTAACAAACCAATCTTACTTTCCGTATTGTCTTTTGCTGTTAAATAGCGACCTACTTGGCTTTGGTCTGTTCCAAAATAAGAGAGTGCCAAGAAAAAACCACCAATAACACCACTGATTAAATTGTATCGGTCTTTCCAATCAAATCCTTTTTCGGTAAATCCCGTTGTAATCACATTTAGTTTTCCAGAGGCCCCACTTACTTTTAGTGCATCGGCAAAGCCTACCCCTGCTGGTAAATAGTGGACCACCAAATAACCAGCCAAAAACATGCCGATAAAGATGATGACCATTTGCAATTGTTGGGTATATGCTACTGCTCTTGCACCACCGCTCACGGTATAAATAATGAGCAGGCCTCCCATAACAATATTGGTATAAAATATATCCCAACCAAGCAAGGAACTAAGAATAATGGATGGCGCATAAATGCTAATCCCTGTAGATAACCCACGTGAAATCAAGAATAAAGAAGACGTGAATACCCTTGTCTTTACATCAAATCTTTGTTCTAAAAATTCATACGCTGTAAAGACTTTTAGTTTATTAAACAGTGGCACAAAACTGATACAGATGATGACCATGGCAATGGGCAATCCAAAATAGTATTGCACAAATCTCATACCATCAGTATATGCTTGTCCTGGTGCAGATAAAAAAGTAATGGCACTTGCTTGGGTACCCATGATACTCAAGAGCACCAACCACCATGGCATACTTCTATTGCTCAAA
>CALRXZ020000110.1:0-13286 GCA_943372255.1 Chitinophaga pinensis | reverse complement strand
CCTTCTTCCTTCTTCACTCTTCACTCTTCACTCTTCACTCTTCACTCTTCACTCTTCACTCTTCACTCTTCACTCTTCACTCTTCACTCTTCACTCTTCCTTCTTCACTCTTCACTCTTCACTCTTCACTCTTCACTTCTCTATTCTGTAGATTGGAAACCTTAAGTGCGCCGGCTCATACCAAGGAGATTTTTTGTAAACAAAATCTAATTGGGCATTGGCCGATGCAGCAAATGCAGGTTCCGCTTTCTTTTTATCCTCTAATTGCTGCTTGATTTCAGGATGTTTGTCTAGGAAATTGTCGGCAACGTCTTCCCACCTATAATTACTGTACCCTTCTTTCTGTTGCAAAATGGCATCAAAAAAGTTCCAAGCAAAATAGCCGTCATCGCCAGTAGGCTCAAGGGTTTCAACCAGAAAGCGGTCAGCAGCCTGACCTGTAGAAATAATGATATCTCCTTTTCTAAAAGCTATTTTTTGTAAGCGGGAACTTGTTTTTACATCGCTATGGCGATAGTGTTTTTCATAGGCTCTTGTACTAGTTTTATAGTCGTCTATCCTATAAGCATTTACTTCAATAACGCTATCCTTTTCCAAGGTTTTGTATTGTACCGCATTGGCTTTTAAAAGTTGAATTACCGCATGCCATCCTTGTGGAATGATATAAGCTGCTGGTTTACGAACAATTTTTTCAGGTATGGCAAAATTGTAAAATTTTACTGGTTTGCTAAATGGTTTGGAATGGTCATAAAACATCCGAGACATGCCCGTTACATCACTAGGCTTCCTGCCCGTTTCATACCCATTAAATTGAATCATTTGGTATTTACTGGTATCTGTTTTATATCCTAGAGCAAATTCTTCCTGTTTCTTAACAGCTTCTATAGCCGCTTTCCTTGCTTGCTTTATGGCTTTTGCTTGTTGAGAACCCTGTTCTAATAAAGTTTGCATTAAAGCATAAGTAGATTTAACCCTGTCTGAAAAGGGTTTGAGCATATGGGTTTCTGATAAAAAACCCATGGTCTGAAACAAGGCGGCATATCCACTACTAAACCTTGGAGGGTCATAAAAATAATTCCAACCTTTTTCTGGATTACCATCTTCAAAATTTACATAAGGAGTCATGGTCATTTTCTTTGCTTCCATTCCTTTGAATAAAGAAGGTTCAAATACATCATGTAAGTATTGACCAATGGATCCCCCTAGCTTATTATGTTGCGTAGTTAAAAGCGTCATCGTATACTGATAATCTGCGCCGTCACTCACATGGTTGTCAAGGAAAATATCGGGATTGAGCCAGTGAAAAATTTCAGCAAAACTTTTAGCCTCCTTACTATCTGATTTGATAAAATCTCTATTCAGATCAAGGTTTTGGGCATTCCCCCTAAAACCATAAGCCATTGGTCCGTCTTGGTTTACCCTTGAAAAACTGCCTCTGTTTAAGGCACCTCCAATATTATAAATAGGCAAAATGGCCAATACCACATTGTTAGGTGCTTTGATTTTGCCTGTAACTAGGTCACGTAACAGCATCATACTAGCATCAATTCCATCAGGTTCACCAGGGTGGATTCCATTGATTACAAAAATGATTAGTTTCTCTTGTTCCTTCCATTTTGCAGGGTTAAACTGTTTGTCAGAAGAGTATAAAACAAGGTTTAATGGAAAACCCGCATCTGTTGGCCCCATGGTTTTCATCTGAATCAGTGCAGATTTTCCAGCCAATTGTTTGTAAAAGTTTGAACACTCTTTGTAGGAGGCAGATTCCTGTCCGTTACTAGATTCAAAAACTGTTGTAGGTATTTGTGCTTCAATTGTTAAGGTTAGGAATAGAAAGCTAAAAACCAGATATTTTTTCATTACTTTATGGTTGAAATTTTATTCAATATAATGGAAATTGGCAATAGGATCTTATTGATTGAGGATGAACCCAAATTAGGAAAGGTAATTTTAGATGAATTGGTTCGTCAAGGTTACAAAGTTGATTTGGCAGCAGATGGATTAATTGCGGAACAATTTTTCAAGCAATTCAATTATGCGTTGGTATTAATGGACATCAATATTCCTTTTAAAAATGGGTTTGTTTTATGCAGAGAATTTAGGGCGTTGAAGAAAAGCATACCCATTATTGTTCTAAGTGCTTTGGGTGAAATCAGAGACAAGGTAGAAGCCTTTAATTTAGGTGCGGACGATTATATTGTAAAACCCTTTCACTTTGATGAATTGTTTGCAAGGGTAAAAGTCTTTTTGAAAAGATCAGACTTAAAAGAGGAAGACGTGAAAATCATCTTGGATGATTTGATTATTGATTTCAGAAATAAAACGGTTATTCGTTCTGGGGTAACCGTAAATCTTACTGCCAAGGAATTCACACTGCTTGTTTTATTAGCACGAAATAGGGGTAAAGTGATTTCTAAACAAGAAATTTTAGAAAAAGTATGGGACTTAAGTTTTGATACTGGAACCAATACCATTGAAGTCTATATTAGCTTCCTTAGAAATAAATTGGACAAGCCTTTTGAGAATAAGTTGATTCACACCAAACCAGGTTTTGGATATTATATCAAGTAAACAACTGGTATGAATTTAAAGCTCCGATTTGCCCTAATTTTTAGTGTTTTTGTTGCCATCATTTTAGCCATTTCTTCCATTACCATTTATTACTTGTATTTTAATTATAGGGAAGAAGAATTCTTTAAACGGGTTGAGTCAGAAGGGCGTCATTACCACGATATTGTTTCCCAAATAAAAGATCCAGATAAGGCAGCCATTTCAAGGTTATTATCAGGTGTTCGAACCAATTCTTTGCCCTTTGAACGGTTAGCAGTTTTTGATTCTACAAGTAGGTTAATTCATAAGCTACCTGATTCCACCAATATTATTCTTGACCCCAATCTGAAAAAAAAAGTATTTAAGACTGGTATTTACCGATTTAAAATTGGGGATTATCAGTATGTGGCATCTTATACTGCGGATACAAAATTGTATACCCTTTCAAATGCCTATGACCTATATGGGTATAGTAAAATGCAAAATCTAAAATTGATTTTGTCTATTGTTTTTGCAGGGGGAATGTGTATTACTTGGTTATTTTCTTTTTTCTTTGTTCAACAAGCTTTCAGACCTTTAATAGCTTGGACGGATCAAATTAAACAGACTACCATTCAAAGTTTAAAGGGAAGGTTACAGCCCATCAAGAATTATCCAGAAATGAATGCGGTGGCAGCTAGCTTTAATGCCATGATGGACAGGTTAAGTAGGGGATTTGAATTTCAACGTAGCTTTGTACAGCAGGCATCCCATGAACTTAGAACACCGTTAGCCATTATGTTATCTCAAACAGAATCTGCTTTGAATAACCAATTAAGTTCAGACGAGTATAAATTATTGCTCGCTTCATTAAAAGAAGACCAACAATACTTGATTGCTTTAACCAATTCCTTGTTAGCCTTGTCTCAGTATGAACAATTGCATTATCAAAAAGAATGGCCAGAAATAAGAATTGATGAATTGGTGGTGGAAGCAACTAGTCAGTTAATGCAAATGTATCCAGACGCTCAGGTAAATATTGGTTTTAAGGAAATGCCTGAATCAGATAAAGCTTTTATTGTAAAAGGGAATGATGCATTGCTCAAATCAGCTTTCTTAAATCTTTTGAAAAATGCTTATATCTATTCTTCAGATAAAAAGATTTCTGTATTAATGTCTGCCTTAAATGAGCAAGTATTAGTGATAATAGAAAATATAGGTCAAACCCTTTCAAATGAAGAAGCGCAGATGGTGATGGAACCTTTTTTCAGGGGTAAAAATGCCATCAATGCCAATGCCAAGGGATTTGGCTTAGGTCTTTCTATTGTGGTGAGAATTTTAATTGCCCATCATGGAAGTATTGAATACCAGAGCCCATCAAGCAATGATAACTGTTTTACAGTGGTACTTCCTCAATCAAAAGACTAGGGTATGGGCACAAAAAAGCCATCCCGATGGTTCAGGATGGCCGGTAAGCTTATTTAAACTGCTAAATTAAGCAGCAGTAACGTTCGCTTTTTTTGCAAGCTTGCTTTTCAAATTGGCTGCTTTGTTCTTGTGGATGATGCCACGTTTTGCCAACTTGTCAATTTGAGAGATAACGTCAGGTAATTGCTCGCCGTAAACTTTTACGTCGGTATTTGCCTTCAGGTCACGGATAGCGTTACGGGTAGTTTTACCATAATAACGGTTGCTATCGCGACGCTTAGCAGCTTGTCTCACATCTTTCTTTGTAGCTGAATGGTTTGCCATGTTCTATTTTTTTCAGGACGGCAAAGGTAAGGGCTTTCATCGGGAATTTAAAATTAAATAGCCAAAAAATAAGGGAAAACTCATTTTTTTGATTTTTTTAGATGATTGCAGTCTTTGTTCCTTTGCAAAGTTTGGCTTTTTTTCTTGAATCTATGACCGATATTTGCCAACCATTCCCCACTAAAGTTGTTTTACATATCCATGAAGGACTTTTCTTTTATTACCAATTCTCATCCGGCCTTTATTGAAAGCCTGTACCAAGACTTTGTAAAAGATCCTCAATCCATTGACCCGGATTTGAAAAAATTCTTTGAAGGTTTTGATTTTGCTGTTGCCCATGGCTCCGCACAAGTATCTGATAATCAGTCTATTTCAATAGATTGGATGAAAGAAATTAAGGTGTATCGCCTTATTTTAGGTTATCGCAACAAAGGCCATTTATTGGCTAAAACCAATCCCATCCGTGCCAGAAAAGATAGGGGAGCCAACCTTGATCTTGGCTTCTTTGGACTTACAGACGCCGATTTAGACAATGTTTACCAAGCAGGTAATTTAATTGGCTTGGGGGCTGTGTCTTTAAGAAAAATTTTGGAACATCTTCAAAATTGCTATGCCAACCATGTAGGTATAGAATTTAAATATATCAGTGATCAAAAAAAGATTGACTGGTTAACGGCAGAAATGGAGCAAAAATTTGCTCAACCTGTTTCCATTGAAAAGAAGAAGCGCATCTTGGAAAAGTTGAATCAGGGTGTGATGTTTGAGAAATTCTTACATACCAAATATATTGGACAGAAAAGGTTTTCTCTAGAAGGTGGAGAAACCACTATTGCTGCTCTAGATGCCATCATTAATACTGCGGCTAACCACCAAGTACAAGAAGTGGTCATTGGAATGGCGCATAGGGGAAGGCTGAATGTATTGGCCAATATTATGGGCAAAACCTATGAGCAAATTTTTAGCGAGTTTGAAGGTACTGCTACTATTGACCAAACCATGGGAAGCGGAGACGTAAAATACCATATGGGTTATGGTAGTGAAGTGCAGACTTTAGACAACAAAGAAATACACTTAAAACTCATGCCCAATCCTTCGCATTTAGAAGCGGTGGATCCAGTAGTGGTTGGTTTTGCTAGGGCCAAGGCCGACGTGTTATATGAAAGTGATTTTGATAAAATCCTACCTATTCTTATTCATGGTGATGCGTCAGTTGCTGGACAAGGTGTAGTCTATGAAGTATTGCAGATGAGTAATCTCCGTGGATATTATACTGGAGGCACCATACATTTTGTGATCAATAACCAGATTGGATTTACCACCGATTTTGACGATGCAAGAAGTGCGGATTATTGTACTTCTGTAGCAGCCATGGTGCAAGCGCCTGTATTGCACGTAAATGGAGACGATGCAGAAGCGGTTGTTAAATGTGCAGAAATAGCCACTAGGTACCGTCAAGAATTTAATAGTGATATTTTTCTTGACATGGTTTGTTATAGAAAGCATGGTCACAATGAGGGAGATGACCCCAAATATACCCAACCTCAATTGTATGCCCTCATTGACAAACATCAGAATCCAAGAGAAATTTATACCCAACACTTAATTGAAAATGGGGAGTCTGATGCAAGGGAATTGGCCAAAGAAATGGAAAAGAAATTCTGGGCAGATTTGCAGGAGCGTTTGGATGAAATTAAGCAGAACCCTTTGCCCTATAAGTATCAACCCCCAGAATTGGTTTGGAAGAGTTTGAGAAAAGCCAAGGAAGCTGACTTTATTCATTCTCCTGATACAGCTATCTCTGAAACTGAATTGCATAAGATGTTCCAATCACTTATGCAGTGGCCCACTAGTTTCAAGCCGTTGAAAAAAGTAGAGAAACTACTTCAGGAAAAAGTAAAACTCTTAGAATCAGAAAATAAAATAGATTGGGCTACCGGTGAATTGCTTGCCTATGGTTCTTTGCTCATCAACCATAAACTGGTGCGCATGAGCGGTCAAGATGTGCAAAGGGGCACTTTCTCTCACCGTCACGCGGTAATTAGAGATGAAGAAACCAATAAGGGATACAACCGTTTGAACCATTTTCAAGAAGACCAGCAAAAATTCAGGATATATAATTCTTTATTAAGCGAATATGGGGTACTTGGATTTGAATATGGCTATGCCTTAGCCAATCCAGATGCATTGGTATTATGGGAAGCGCAATTTGGCGATTTCTCTAATGGTGCACAAACTATGATTGATCAGTTTTTAGCAGCCGGAGAACAAAAATGGCAAAGGATGAATGGCTTGGTTATGTTATTGCCTCATGGTTATGAGGGCCAAGGTCCAGAACATAGTAGTGCCCGTATGGAGCGCTATTTGCAAATGTGTGCGGAGTTAAATATGGTGATTACCAATATTACTACCTCTGCCAATTTGTTCCATGCATTGCGCAGACAATTGGCTTGGCCTTTCCGCAAACCACTGATTAATTTTTCACCAAAAGCCAATTTGCGATTTACAGGAAGTTTTAGCCCCGTATCAGATTTTACAAATGGAGGCTTCAAAGAATTAATAGATGACGCTTTTGTTGCATCGGCAGAAGCAGTTAAAAAAGTATTGTTCTGTACTGGTAAACTCTATTTTGAATTGGCAGAAAAACAGGCCAAAGAAAATAGACAAGATATTGCCATTGTTAGACTAGAGCAGATTTATCCTTTACCCTTCCAACAATTAGAAAAGCTATATCAAAAATATAGTAAGGCTACTTGGTTCTGGGTACAAGAAGAGCCTTTAAACATGGGCGCTGCTTCTTTCTTACAAATGAACCTCAAGACAATGAATTATGGGGTTATTGGAAGAAATGCAAGTGCGGCTACTGCAACAGGCTATGCAAAAGTACACGCCAAAGAACAGGCAGAAATTATTGAAACAGCTTTTACTATTTAATATTCAAGAAAAGATAAATACCCATGATTGAAATAAAAGTTCCGGCCATTGGCGAGTCCATTAACGAAGTCACTTTATTAAAATGGACCAAGAAAGAAGGTGCCTATGTTGAGCGCGATGAAGTGATAGCTGAGTTGGAAAGTGAAAAAGCCACATTTGAAGTGAACGCGGAAAAAGCAGGAACCCTAATGCAATTGGCAGCAGAAGGTGACACTTTGCATATTGGAGACGTGATGGCCAAAATTGACGAGACTGCTGTTAAGCCAGAAATGCCAGTTGTTGAAGCTGCTACTCCTGCTGCTGCTCCATCTGCCAGTAAAGCCACAACAGGCAGTCAAGCCCCTGTAATGGCTGTAGCTAATGATATTAAAGCTACACCGGTAGCTTCTGCTATCATTGCTGATAAAAAAGTAGACCCATCCAATATTCAAGCATCTGGTGTTGGTGGAAAGATCATGAAACAAGACGTGTTAGAAGCTTTGAGCCATCCTGGTAAAAAAGCTTTTGCAGGTGTTGAATTGTATAGTAGGAATACCCGCCAAGAGAAAATGAGTAGTCTGCGCAAAACCATCAGTAGAAGATTGGTGGAATCTAAGAATACTACAGCCATGCTAACCACTTTTAATGAAGTGGATATGGGAAGAATCATGGAGATCCGCAAACAGTTCAAAGACAAGTTTAAGGAAAGCCATGGCGTAAATCTTGGGTTCATGAGCTTTTTTGCCAAAGCCTGCGCCATAGCCCTTGGCGAATGGCCTTCAGTCAATGCCTATATTGACGGGGATCAAATTTTGTATCATGACTATGCCGATATTAGTATTGCAGTAAGTACCCCTAGGGGATTGACCGTACCCGTGATTCGCAATGTGGAGAGTTTGAGTATGGCTGAGATTGAAAAAGAAGTGATTGTTTTAGCAGGAAAAGCAAGGGATAGTAAGCTTACTGCAGAAGATTTACAAGGTGGTACTTTTACCATTACCAATGGAGGTGTATTTGGTTCTTTGATGAGCACACCCATTATCAATATTCCTCAAAGTGCCATCTTGGGAATGCACAAGATTCAAGACAGACCCATGGCAGTAAATGGTCAAGTGCAGATTAGACCTATGATGTATTTGGCGCTTAGTTATGACCATAGAATTATTGATGGTAGAGAATCTGTAAGTTTCTTAGTAAGGGTAAAAGAATTATTGGAACAACCTGAATTACTCTTGATGGGTAAGGATCCAGTAAAAACCTTGTTGGAATTATAAAACCATCTATGTCTTATCTGAACCAACACCTTCAAACAGCTATCGGGATCATTGATGCATATGATGGTGTGGTTCCTCTTGCGGCATATTTGAAAAATCATTTTGCGGCTAATAAAAAATATGGGTCCAAAGACCGAAAAAATATTTCGCATTGTTGTTATGCTTTTTTCCGTTTGGGGCATGCGTTGAAAAACCATCCCCCGGAACAAAGAATCAGGGTATCTATTTTTTTGCAAAGTAAAACACCTGGGCCATGGGCCGTTTTGTTTGAACATAGTTGGTTAGAAGCTTGGGTTGAGGAATTTGATCAAAAAATGGCCTTTGTTAAAACAGCTTTTCCTGATTTTGTGTTAGAACATGTTTTTCCATGGCTTGATCAAATGGGAAAGGAAATAGACCAAACCGGGTTTTTAAAATCGGCTTTTGTGCAGCCTGATTTATTTATCAGAATTAGGCCTGGACATAGTAAAAATGTTATTCAAAAAATTGCTGATCAACAGATTCCATTTTTGCATTTAGGGGAGTATTGTTTGGCCTTGCCCAGCACTAGCAAATTAGAGGGCATAGTAGCCATGGATCAGGAATTAGTAGTGCAGGATGCAAGTTCACAAAGCATCGCGCAGCTATTAAAGCAAATTAAAATAGAAAAAAAATCAAGAATCGCATTTTGGGACTGTTGTGCTGCTAGTGGGGGCAAGACCATTTTGGCCCAAGATGTTTTAGGCAATCTTGATATAACTGTTTCAGATATCAGGGCAAGTATCTTGCACAATTTGTCACATCGGTTTCAAAGGGCAGGGATAACTCATTTTCATCCCATGGTCACTGACCTCTCTGTTGAAAAGCCCAGTCTGCCTCAAAAAAAATTCGATGTCATTTTTTGTGATGTCCCATGCACGGGAAGTGGCACTTGGGGTAGGACTCCCGAGCAATTATATTTTTTCAAAGAAAGCAGTATTGCAACATTTACTTTCTTGCAACAAGCTATTCTTAAAAATGTAATTCCCTTGTTGGCTCCCGGGGGATATTTGTTGTTTAGTACCTGTTCTGTGTTCCAAGCGGAAAATGATTCCAACCTTGATTTTTTACAAAATCAAGATCCTCATCTAACATTGATAGATGCCCAATACCTTAAGGGATACGGAATGAAGGCAGATACCATGTATGCTGCTTTAATCAAAAAAAATGCTTGATGCTACATTTAAGAAAGCACTAGTTCACCGCGTTGGATAATACCTCCACCAATCACATCATCTCCTTCATAAAAAACGGCACTCTGACCTGGGGCAATTCCTTTTACATTGTCATAGAACCTAGCCCTTATGCCATCTGGTTCATTGTATAGATTACTTAATGCACCCTTGTCTTTGTACCTGATTTTGGCAATGGCTTCCATACCATCCGTAATGCCATGGTACTTACCCCAATTCATTTTACCCACTTTTAAGTCATTTTGTTCTAGGTCTACTTCATCACCCAAAACAACTGTATTTGTATCTGGATCAATGGCTGTAACATAGATGGGTCTTCCCATGGCTATATCCAAACCCTTTCTTTGACCAATGGTATAAAATGGATAGCCCTTGTGTTGCCCTAATTTTTTGCCTGTTTTATCTACAAACCAACCTCCGTTTACGCGCTCTTCTAGTCCTTCAACATTGCGTTTTAGAAATCCACGGTAATCATTGTCTGGAACAAAACAAATTTCATAGCTCTCACTTTTCTTAGCTAGTTCTGGGTAGCCCAAATCAATGGCCATTTGGCGAATCTCTGATTTGTGAAAACCTCCCAAGGGTAACATGGTTCTGCTTAACAAGTCTTGTTGCAAACCCCAAAGCACATAACTCTGGTCCTTGGTATCGTCCAAACCCTTGCTAATCACATATCGGTCATTGGTATGTTGGCGAATCTTGGCATAATGACCTGTTGCAATAAATTCACAATCCATGGCATTGGCCCTTTTTAGTAAAGCCCTCCATTTGATATGCGTATTACACATAACACAAGGATTTGGTGTTCTGCCAGCAATATATTCTTCAACAAAATTCTCAATAACAAAATCTCCAAATTCTTCTCTAATATCTAAGATAAAATGCGGAAATCCATGGTGCACAGCAGCTTGTCTAGCATCATTGAAAGAATCAATATTGCAACAACCCGTTTCCTTGGTACTAGTGCCACTGCTGGCATAGTCCCAAGTTTTCATGGTAATTCCCACAACTTCATAGCCTTCATGGTGCAACATTAACGCTGCAACAGTACTATCAATTCCGCCACTCATGGCCACCAACACTTTTCCTTTTTTACTCATGGTTCAATTATTTCCTTCTAATAAAGGAAGTTGGCAAAATTAACACAAGATTCCCGTACCCCCATTTTTCAAGGGTTTTAGGGTTTTCGAATACCGAAAATCTATTAATATATAAACAATTGTTAATCTATTTGGAATTGACTGTCTATCAAAAAAAATGGTTTTAGGGTATTTACTTTAAGTGCTTGCGTTCAAAATTTTCCAAAACCTCCCGAATCTTGGATGCTTGTACAGGGGATGCTTGATTGTCTATATTGATTACTATTAACAAGCCTTTTTGTTTTTTTTGTTGCATAAGACCATTGGCTAATTGCAATTGGTGACTTTCTTGCAAACGGCCATTGAAAATATTCCAAATCTCTTTGGCGCAAAGACATCCCAGTGTAGGAGAAATTGGGTAGAAGGGGAATCCTTTAAAATATTCCGGGTCAATAGTAGTACCATGGGCTAGAATCTCAGATCTGCCCGATTTTCCTGCATAAAAGGATTCCTGCATGGGTTCATAATTAGCCCAGTCTTTTGGAAGTAATCCTAGATAATTTGCAAGCGCATCTTTTGTACTATCATAACCCATATGCCAATAAGCAGTATCGGCTTCAAATGGCATGAGTAATTGTAAATTGGGAGTTGGGCCAATAAATAGATTTTTAGATACTTCTGTACCAGTAATGCTATAGATTCCTTGAGGTGTATTGCCATTGGTAATAAAATAAGGGAGATTGGAACCCGCTCTAGCCAATTGATTTATCAGCAAAATTTGCCCCAAACTGTCTCTTAAAAAATGTCCATTGCTTTGCTGTAGAGCCGCCAATCCTGGATAATCCCTATTCCATTTTTGAAAACTATATATGGTAACCAATTGCTGTGATTGCTGATGAAGAAACAATTGGTTTAGATCAGGTAAAGCAAGTTCTGTAAAAGATTGGTGAAGTGTTAAGTACTTATATAATTCAGAAAGAATAGGGTTTTGCTGGTAACCAGGGAATATCTGAATCAGTTGGTTAATGTATTTTTCTTTGGCTATGGCATCTGCATTTGCACGAAACAAATACAGTGTTTGCATGGCAAAAAGTTTGGGTGCATACTCTGTTGCAGTTAAAGTTGCAATTTGACTTTGGAACTCTGTGGGATAAGTGGCATAAACAGCTTCAAGTACCGCCCTTTTTGTTTCAAATGCCAATTGCCCATAGGATAATAAGAGTTTCTTAAATCCAGATTCTATCAATGGGCTTTTTACTAAGAATTGTGAAATGGCCCAACAAGCTTGTTCGTATTGGCTTTCAGAATTGCTATCTACAGGTAATTGAAAACAATGGTTGATGATTTCTTCATTCATGTTTTTCTTAAAGCTTTCCCTTCTTTCATATTTGACAAATTCAGTGGTAATAGTAGCGGGATCCCATTGTGCCAAAAGGGGATGCAGATTGACCATTATACAGAAAGTTGCCAAAAGTTTTTTCATTTGTTAAAGATAGGTGCTCAAGTTAAATTACTGTAGGGAACAAGTTGCTAAATGGCTAATTTTGCCCTTCAATAGACTAAGCTTTAAAATAGAAAGATGGCCTTATATACCTATTCCCAATTATTAGACTTTGCTGAACAAGTGTTCTTGAAAATGGGATGTCCCCAGGCAGATGCAAGCATAGCTTCAAAAGCATTGTTGTCTGCAGATCTTAGGGGAATTGATAGTCATGGGGTTGCCAGATTAAGTGGTTATGCAAGATTATGGGAAGCTGGTAGAATCAATGCCAATCCTGACATTAAAGTAACTTATGAAACGCCTAGTACTGCAGTAGTTGATGGAGATGCAGGTCTAGGATTGGTTGTGGCACCTTTTGCTATGAAAATTGCCATAGAAAAGGCCAAACTTGCAGGAACAGGTTGGGTGGTTGTCAATAATTCCAATCATTTTGGTATTGCTGGATATCATGCTATGATGGCTTTAGACCATGATATGATTGGCATGGCCATGACCAATGCCTCTGCCTTGGTAGCCCCAACTTTTTCTATAGAACGGATGCTTGGTACAAATCCCATAGCAGTAGCCATACCAGCAGGTGTGCAGCCAGCTTTTGTAGCGGATTTTGCAACCACAACTGCAGCCAATGGTAAATTAGAAATTCTGCAGCGTAAAAATGCAGATACCCCCTTAGGGTGGGTGCAGGATCAGGAAGGAAAGGAAAGTACAGATGCCAATATTTTGAAAAAAGCAGGGGCTTTACTGCCCTTGGGTTCTGACAGAGAACATGGTAGTCACAAAGGTTATGCTTTGGGCAGTATTGTTGATATTTTTTCAGGTGTTTTGAGTGGGGCTTCATTTGGACCTTGGGCTCCGCCATTTCCTGCTTATGTTCCTATGCCGGAAAATCAGCCAGGAAAGGGGTTGGGGCATTTTTTTGGAGCCATGCGTATTGATGCATTTAGACCTGCTCAAAATTTCAAAGACCAAATGGATCTTTGGATAGAAAGATTTAGAAATGCTATACCTGCGCCCGGTCATGAGAAAGTAT
>CALRXZ020000109.1:0-14029 GCA_943372255.1 Chitinophaga pinensis | reverse complement strand
CAGGCGGTAGAACGCTTTGCATTGGAAAACAGTGATCTTGGTTCAGAATTGGATGCCTTATTAGAAACAAAATTATCTGCAGAAGACAGTTTTGGTTTTATTGACAAAGAAATTCTATACCGCACTGCTTCCAATTCTATTAATGAAATTAACTACGAAGAACAATTTTTACTCTTTCTAGACAATGAATTAACAGCAGCAGAAAATGAGCAAACCAAGACTTTTTTAATTGCCCATCCTGAATTGCAAGCTTCCTTTGAATTGTTGCAAGCCACTAAATTACCTCAGGAAACAATTTCTTTTGGAGACAAGTCTGTTTTGTATCAAAAAGAAGAACGCAAGCCTGTGGCGATGGGTTGGTGGAGAATGGCTGTGGCTGCAGCCTTGATTGGATTAATGGTCATGGTTTGGAATCTCTTACCAACCGACAAACAAGTAGATCCAATGGTTAAGGCTGGCAAAAGCACAGCATTACCCACAAAGACCAATAACTTAAAAGTGAATGGTGCGGAAGCAACTGAAGCCCTGGCTACCAATACTACCAAGAACAATTCTGTTCCTGCAACTTTAAAAAATACAAATGCAGCACCTCAATTAGCTGATACTAAAAATAGTGAGACAGCATCAACAACATCCAATAATGAAGTGTTGGCAAATCTGAATGCAGCTGAAATAGCCAATACGGATCAACCAACAACAACAATTGCTGCTAATAATACTGTACCAACAACTGTTTTGGAAAATACAGATCATGCCAACCAATTAGGTCATACAACAGCTACACCAGATGGTAGTAATGATGCTGCAATGGTGCACCAGACCGTATACAAGGAATTAGATACTGACGATGAAAATAAAAGTTTGTACCTAGGCAATCTTGAATTAAATCGAGATAAATTAAGGGGCTTTTTTAGAAAAGCCGGTAACCTTTTTAAAAGTAAAATCAAATCTGAGGATGAGAGAACAGAGAATATCAATCCTCGCACATTGAAATAAGCTAAAACCAAGAACCATGAAAAGACTATTACTCATTGCAGCAATCTTTATGATTGCTAAGGCAGGAAATGCACAAAAAGACACAACTGTAGTTGCATCAGCCAACACCGATACGGTTAGAGTAGGCAATTTTGTAATCATCAAGAAAAACAAGCCAGGCACAGAAAGCAATTCTGGTAGCAACAATGTTTGGAAAGACTGGGACAAAACGGTAGACGTAAAAATTGAACGTGTACCACGCAGACAACGCAATATCACCACTAACTGGTGGATCATGGATTTGGGTTTTGCCAATTATCGTGACCAAACAGATTATGCTTATGCACAAGCAGGTACTTATTTCAAAACATTCCGTCCACAAGATGGCAAAGTGGGAGAAGCTAGTTATGCTCTAAACACAGGCAAGTCAAGCAACTTTAATATTTGGCTATTTATGCAAAAATTAAATGTGGTAAAACACGTTGTAAATCTGAAATATGGTTTGGGTTATGAGATGTATAATTACCGTTATGACTCTAGACTTAGTTATAGAAAAGACGCTTCTAACTATGTATACAATGACAGTATTTCTTTTTCAAAGAACAAATTATATGTAAGCTATATCACTGTTCCTTTGATGTTGCATATCAATGCTACACCTGATCGCAGAAGGGGATTCAACTTTAGCGTTGGTATGAGTGCTGGCTACTTGGTAGATAGCCGCAACAAACAAATTAGCGCTGAAAGAGGCAAACAAAAAACCAACGGTAATTTCAACTTTGAACCATGGCGTTTTGCTACCATTGGTGAAATTGGTATTGGACCCGTAAGATTGTATGGTTCTTATAGCTTGAATAAATTACAAAAAGATATTACTAGAGTAGAACAATACCCTTATACCGTGGGTATCCGTTTCAGCAGTTGGTAGAACTTTAAGGGTCAGTCCCTTTCTCATGTTATCTCGCGCCCCCTTTCAAGGGGGTGCTTTTTTATAGATAATGGCCATTCTTGGCGAATAAAATATCAAGTTAACCGGTATTTAACCGGCTTCTAACAATCTTTTGCTTTAGTTTGCGTTTAGAATTCTAAACACTGACAATGAAAAAAGGCAGCATTTTCCTGATACTGGTGGGCATCATAGCCCTTCATGGCTCATTCAGGCTGCCCAAACATTATCCAGATGCAAAGCATGCCACCAAAAACAGTTATTTTATAGTTGTTACCAAGAGCAATTACGAATTACAGTTGTTTGATGGTAACAGTGGAGAATGGATTGCTAGTTATCCCGTGGTTTTTGGTAGCAAAGATTTAGGCGATAAAATGATGCAAGGCGATAGAAAAACACCAGAAGGCACTTTTCATATAGTTGCTAAAAAGAGTCCACACAAGTGGTCTAGGTTTATGGGCATAGATTATCCCAATGCAGAAAGTATTGAAAAATTCAACCTCAGAAAGTCACAGGGTTTAATTCCTACTAATGCCAAAATTGGCGGTGAGATTGGGATTCATGGTGTTTGGCCTCATGAAGATTATGCCATTGATCAGTACCAAAACTGGACAGAAGGTTGCATCAGTACTAAGAATAATTATATACAGGAATTATTCAACCTGCTACCCATTGGTACCAGTGTTACTATTCAGAGGTAAATTGAATTATTTAAACTGGGTAAAATCAACAGAAATTAATTCAAAAAACTACCCACTGTACTCATCCATTTTTCTTGTTCATTTTTCAAAAGACTTTGGTGTCCAGATTTGGCATAGACCATGAGTAATTTGTTATGACTTGCTAGGTTTTTGAATATGGCATTTGTCTCATCTTGTGTAACCCTAGGATCATTCAAGCCCCATTGTAACAATACAGGACAATTTATTTTGCTTGCAAAGTCTTGAGGGCGATGGTCAAATGCCCAAAATCCTTGTTCTACCCCACCCCAAAAAGCAAGTAATGTACTCATGGGTTGTTCAGGCACATGCATCATTCTTAACCGTCCTTTTACGCCATCTACCAAGGTACCAAAAGGCATTTCTAAAATTACTTTTTCAGGCTTGATACCCTCATGATCAACTGCAGTAAGAATAGTTGATGCGCCTAAAGAAATTCCATAGAGGACAATATTTTTTTCTCCCATTGTCCTAGTATAATCATAAGCAGCTTTCACGTCTTTTGCTTCATTTGCTCCAATGGTACAAACCTCACCTTCACTATTTCCATGCGCCCTAAAATCGGTTAGTAAAACATTCCAACCCATTTGATGAAAAGCAGTAGCTTCTGCAATAATGCCACTCTTGCTAGAACCATGACCATGAAATAATAGAATAGTACCCTTGGCATTACTATCTGCTT
This sequence comes from Chitinophaga pinensis, assembly GCA_943372255.1. GTDB lineage: Bacteria > Bacteroidota > Bacteroidia > Chitinophagales > Chitinophagaceae > Sediminibacterium > Sediminibacterium pinensis_M. The sequence continues at coordinate 10,707 of CALRXZ020000109.1, read as the reverse complement.
TGGCATACCATGATTCTAGGTGCATGCTATCCATTGTTGTCAAACCAATTGTTTCATGGGCTACAGAAAAACTATCTACCACTTTGCTTTTAGCGAATTTGTTGCCAAAAAAAATAGCACTGGTTTTTTCCAAAGCAGACATCTCTTCCGGTTTTTTTGCTTTTGGAATACCTGCATAAAAATGAGTAAACTTATGGGCATGAAATGCAGCCATAATATTGAGCAGCACAAAAATTCCTATAAAGACATAGAGAACTCTTTTTAAAATTTTGGCAAGCATAGTATGGATTTTACCCCCTTACCGGGGGATATTAACTGGTGTAAATAAATTAATTGATCAATGTGCCACCAAAATAAGGATGCAAGACTTCTGGCAATTGAATGCCTTCTTCTGTTTGAAAATTCTCTAACAGACAAGCCACAATTCTTGGTAAGGCCAAAGAAGAACCATTGAGTGAATGCGTTAATTGGGTTTTACCAGTTTCGTCTTTGAAACGGCATTTCATTCTATTGGTTTGGTAGTTTTCAAAATTGGAAACACTACTTACTTCTAACCATCGCTCCTGCGCCGCACTAAAAACTTCAAAGTCATAAGTAATGGCAGAAGTGAAACCCATATCTCCACCACATAATCTCAAAATTCTATATGGCAATTGTAAGGCTTTCAATAGATTCTCTACGTGTAAAACCATCTCGTTTAAAACTGCATAAGAAGTTTCGGGTTTTACTAGTTGTATAATCTCAACTTTGTCAAACTGGTGTACCCTATTCAATCCACGTACGTCTTTACCAAAACTGCCTGCTTCTCTTCTAAAGCATGGGGTATAAGCCGTCATTTTAACTGGCAGTTCTGATTCTTTAAGTATGGTATCTCTATAAATATTTGTAACTGGAACTTCGGCGGTTGGGATCAAATAGAAATTATCAGCTGTGGCATGATACATTTGACCTTCCTTATCTGGTAACTGACCAGTTGCAAAAGCACTGGCTTCATTGACCATAAAAGGTGGAATATATTCTGTGTATCCCGCGCCAGTATTATAATCCAAGAAATAACTGATTAGGGCTCTTTGTAATTTAGCACCCTTGCCTTTGTAGAGAGGGAAACCGCTACCCGTGATTTTCGCTCCGGTTTCAAAATCAACCAAATCATATTGCTTAATCAGGTCCCAATGCGGAACAGCACCAGGGTATAAAGCTGGTTTTTGACCACCCTCTCTCACTACTTCATTATCTTCCGGCGTTTTGCCTTCTGGAACAGCAGCAGCGGGTAAATTGGGTAAAACCACCAATTTAGCCTGCAATTCCTCTTCAACCTTGGTCATTTGATCTTTCAAGGGTTCCAAAGCCGCTTTCCAGCTTGCAACCTCTGTTTTAATAGCTTCGGCTGCTTCTTTGTTGCCTTGGGCCATGAACTTCCCAATTTCTTTGGAAGCGGCATTTACCTTTGCCTGGGTTTGGTCAAATTCATTTTGTAAACGCTTACGCGCATCATCCAATGATATAATTAGATCTACCAATTCGGGTTGTTTGAACTGCTTTTTGGCCAGTTTTTGTTTCACTTCCTCCGTATTGTTCCTCAGAACCTGCACTTGTAACATACAATCAATTTTTGCAAATATAACTTAAGTGTCCTGATGATGGCAAGCTTGCATGGTTTACCTTTGCAGAATGTATATTAAAGATGATTTACAACAACGTTGGTGGGCTTTAGAAGCCAAACTGTTGGAGAAATTTGGTAAAAAACCGGATCTTGAAGCGGTTTTATTCTTGATTGGGATGCAAGAAACGGGTTTTATTGTAGAAAAAATTAGCAAAGAACAGAAGCAAGACCTGATGCATGTAGCGGTTTGTACTGTTTTAGGCCAAAGCGGATATTATATTAAAGAAGGCAATGACGAGGACGGATGGCCACATTTTAAACAGGTAAAAGAAATGCCTAGCATGATACTTCATGAACAGGAAAACTTTATTAAGGATCATGTGCTGCTCTATTTTGAACAAAGCGGATTTTAAAAGAATATTTATCCAATATTTGCAATACTAAAACTCAAAACATGAATTTTCCTGCAACACTGAAGTACACAAAGGACCACGAATGGATTAAATTAGAAGGCAATGTGGCCACTATTGGCATTACCGATTTTGCCCAGCATGAATTGGGTGATATTGTGTATGTAGACATTAATACAGTTGGCAAAACCCTTGCAGCTGAAGAAGTGTTTGGTACTGTTGAAGCAGTAAAAACAGTGAGTGACCTATTCTTGCCAGTTGCAGGAACCGTTACTGCTATCAATCCTTTGTTGGAAAAGCAACCTGAATTGGTAAATACTGATGCCTATGGTGACGGCTGGATGATTCAGATGGAAGTAGCCAATGTAGAAGACGTAGCTGCCTTAATGGGAAGCGATGCTTACAGTAGTTTGGTGGGATAAATCCAAACTTCGCTTTTTACCGTATCTGTTACAACAAAATTTCCGGAAACCAGCTATTGGATCTGATTCAAACATACAGCGAACCAGAATTGGTACTCTTGTTGCAACAACGGAGCCAAACTGCGTTCAGTTATCTGTATGACCATTATACTGGCGCCTTACATACAGTGATCCTATCAATTGTTGGGGAAGAGGAATTGGCAAATGATGTTTTGCAAGAGGTTTTTATAAAAATTTGGCGACAAATGGGTAGTTATGACGCCAGCAAAGGAAGACTCTTTACCTGGATGCTCAATATTGCCAGAAATGCCGCAATAGATATGATCAGAAGCCGGCAGTTTCAAAATGGCAAACAAAACCGGGAGCTAAATGAAGACGTATATGGGGCAGCCGGAAGTACTGAGAAGAAAATAGAACATATTGGGTTGCGTAAATTGGTTCAGGGTTTAAAGCCTGAATGGCGCAACCTAGTTGAACTATCTTATTTTGAAGGCTATACCCAAGATGAGATTTCCAAAATGTTGGACATTCCTTTGGGTACGGTTAAAACCCGACTAAGAAGTGGGTTACAAGCATTAAGACAATTATTACAAAACGATTAGTGGATATACAATCATACATATCGTCTGGGGTCATTGAAAGCTATGTGCTAGGCCTGTCTGATGCGGCTGAAATAGCTGAGATCAATGGTTTACGTTTGGAGTATCCCCAAATTGAAGCTGCCATTCAGGCTTTTGAAAAAAGTCTTGAAAAACAAGCTTTGAAGGCTTCAACCCAGCCGGTTCCTGAAATGAAACAGGTATTGATGGCAAGGTTAAAAACGGAATTTGCCCAGATTGACCCAGCCATCGCCGAAGGCAATAAGGATACTGAAAAAACTCCTGCCCCAGTTGTTCCAATTACTCAAAACAACAATCCTTCTCTTTTTAAATATTTATCTGTTGCAGCCATGGTGCTGTTAATAGCCAGTGCAGGATTGAACCTTTATTTTTACCAACAATTCCAAACTGCCAACAATCGCTATTCCGCTCTATTGATTCAGAAAAACAGCCTAGAAGCCAATATGAACGGGGTACAGACCAAGATGCTAGATATGTATCAAAGTATGCAGATGATGGGAGACCCTGCCATGGTAAAAGTGATGCTTCCAGGCATAAAGGGAAAGGAACAAAACATGGCCACCATATACTGGGATAGCCGCTCTAAAGACGTTTACCTATTACCCAATAAACTTCCTTTACCTCAGTCAAATAAACAGTACCAGCTTTGGGCCATGGTAGACGGCAAACCTGTTGATGCTGGCATGATTAGCGATTGTGCTGGTCTTTGTAAACTTAAGAACATTCCAAGGGCTGAAGCTTTTGCCATTACCCTAGAAACTATGGGGGGCAGTTCCGCACCCAATATGGACCAATTACTGGTACTTGGTAAAGTTGGATAAGGCTACGCTTTCTTAGCTAATTTCCTACCACTTATATTTGCGCATGTTTTTGATAAAAAAATACCCCTTTGCCCCAGGCATTATATTTTTCTTGATTAGTTTATTTTTATTAACCCTACCGGGCAATTCCATGCCTAAAGTAGGTTGGTTCAATTTTCCACATAGAGATAAATTAATCCATTATTGTCTTTTTTTTCTGCTTTGCAGTTTGTTTGCCATTCCCATTAAATACAAAATCAATTCTAAGCAAGCGGGAATCATTTGGCTCTGTGTTATTTGTTTATTCGGCATTGGATATGGAATTGCCATTGAGTTTGTACAAAAATGGTGGATTCCCAATAGGAGTTTTGAAGCCCTTGATATTGTTGCTGATGCTATAGGTACAGCGGCTGCATTTGGATATTGCTACTTGAGACTTATTAAAAACCGCTAGACCAAATTCTATTTTTTAGTGATGGTATAAAAAAGATTGGCCCCTGTGGAAACAGGGGCCGCAACCAAAACTAACTGCTTATGAGAAAAAAGGTAATAATCGTTTTACTATCTATATAACGCAAATCGGATGCCAAAGGATTGAAGAGAAATGTTAATAGTTTCAAAAACATCAAAACAGAACCAATAGCTGCTTTTTTCCGTTTGCTTACACAAAGCTCACACTTAAAGACTAAATAAAGTGTCAAGATTATAAGAAGAATTTGTTAATTACTAGGGGCAGGAAATGGCATGCTCTGAACCATTATTCAGCAGCGGGCTCACATAAGGAATATTGAGGTTCATCCCGCGTAAAATCAATAAAACACCCATGATTGCTACAAAATAAGGAATGGCTTTTTTCATGGTGTTTCTTGCTTCTAAACCAATCACAGATCCAAAAAAAGATAGCACTAACAAAGCTGGAATGGTACCCATTCCAAATGCGGCCATAAATCCAAAACCACCTGTAATGGTTCCTGCAGCCAAAGCTCCTGTAATGGCTAGGTAAACCATTCCGCAAGGAAGTAAACCATTGGCCATACCCAATACAAACATGGCATATAATTGCTTTTTGCGAATATAATTACCAATAAATACCTGCAGCTTTTGTTGAAATTGATCAAAAAAAGGAATGCTGATTTTGCGTTTTTGTAAAATAGATTGAAGTAAAATAAGCAAAATGGTAGCACCTAGAATAATAGAAAAAACTTGCTGCCCTCCTGCTAAAAAAAATTGTCTGCCAACAAAACCAAAAAACACGCCTAAGCTGGCATAGATAGCAATTCTACCAATATGATACAACAAGATGCCTACTACTTTTTTATGCGCAGGAAGATAGTAAACAGGTAAGGAAAATGCAATAGGACCACACATACCCACACAGTGGAAACTGCTTACTATTCCTAATAGAAAACCTGATATGAGTATTTGCCAACCCATATTATTTAACTATCAATTTCTGTTCATTGTAAAATGCGTCCTTACCTACCTGCCAATTTAGTTTTACTTGATAAGGCGCTTTCTGAAGTTGTTTTTTCATAACTACCTGGGTAGCCGTAGAATCTACCTGCAAAGGCAATTTAAAATCCTTGCTTTCGTCCGTAATACAATAAAAAAATACTTCTCCTTTTACTGCATACCCTTTGTGCTCTTTAGGAAGTTGAATTTGAATAGCCGATGCGTCTTGACTAATAGTTACACTGTCTAATGCAACTGCATTTTTTACACCATCAATTCGCTCTTGATAACGGAGTTCATCTTTATAATAATCCTTGCTTACCAAATCATATTTGGTACTCAAAGCACGGTAAACCATATAACCCATGAACAATGCAAATGCCACAAATACCAATACTAATTTATTACCCCAGTTCATTGTTTGCTTTTAGTTAAGTTACAAAATAAATTATTGCACAGGACCAAGAAAATTGGTTTTCATGCTGGCTACTTTTTTCTCTCCTTCATATAATTCTAACTCTAACTCAGTTTTCCTATTCTTGATATGCGTATTTGGCAAGACTACAAAAAAAGAACCTGAACCCTGTCCTTCTTTTTCAATTGGAATGTATTGTTTTCCAATGATTTCAATTTTACCCCTACCATCAGCCAATCTTATTGAGAGTTCAATAGGATCCACTGTCTTATTAACTACTTTAATATTGTACAGATTAGAAATACTATCAGCACCCCTTTCCTGAAACAATTGTCCTGGAGTTCGCATAATAGTTGCATCCACGTCTTTTCTAGTAAATAAGATTACTGAAAGTATGGCAAGAACTAATAGACAAAGACCTGTATAGATCTTCATTCTTGTGGTATAATGCAAGGGCTCACCACTGGCAATGGTATTCTCAGAAGCATAGCGGATTAATCCCTTGGGTTTGTCAATTTTAACCATTACATCATTACAAGCATCAATACAAGCAGTACAACCCACGCATTCCATTTGCACACCATTTCGAATGTCTATTCCGGTAGGGCAAACTCTTACGCATTGATGACAGTCTATACAATCGCCCAATGGTTGGTCATGCGCTTTTTTAGCATTCCCCCTAGGTTCTCCCCTTTTGTAATCATAGGCTACAATCATACTGTTCTTGTCTAACAAAACACTTTGTAATCTACCATAAGGACAAACTACGGTGCAGGCTTGTTCTCTAAAAAACGCATAGACCGCATAAAATACCGCACTAAAAATGAGGATGGAACTCAAGCCAACAATATGCTCAGTAACCGGTTCTACTATGATTTTTTCTAGATCCTTGATTCCAATGATATAGGCAAGAAAAAAATTAGCAATGACAAAGGACAACAAATAAAACACAATGTGTTTGAGTACCACCTTAAACGTCTTTGAAGCTGTCCATGGTGCTTTTTGTAAAGCTTGTTGTTTTTGTGCATTACCCAAAATCAGGTATTCCACTTTACGGAACATCATTTCCATAAAATTGGTTTGTGGACAAGCCCATCCGCAAAACAGCCTTCCAAATGCCGCAGTAAAGAGAATGATAAAGAACACAAAAGTGATCATGGTCATCCCAAAAATGAAAAAATCTTGGGGCCAAAACACTTTGCCAAATATGATAAATTTGGCATTGGGTATATTGAATAAAAACAAAGGTCTTCCATTTATCTGAATAAATGGAAGACCAAAGAAGATCACAAAATAGAATAAACTAAGAACAGTTCTGATACTATAAAACCTGCCTTTGGGTTGATGGGCGAAAATCCATTTGCGTTTCCCGCTCTCATCCACAGTGGCTATCCTGTCTCTAAAATTCTCTGTTGTTGGCTCATTACTGTGCTGTATATGACTCATATGATTTCTTGTTGCAACTACTATTTCACTACTACTGCGGCAATCTTGGTAGTATCGCTTACCGCTTTTGAACTATCTGCACCAGCTGCTTTTTCTTCAAACAAAACACCTTGAGGCTCTTTTGGCTTAGCAGGTTTAGTGCCAGTTAAAGATTTTACATAACTGGCAATTTGTGCCAATTGCTGTGGGGTATAATCATCTTTCCAGCTCTTCATTCCTTTTTCAGGCCATCCATATTTCAAGGTCTTAAAGATGTCTTTAATGCTACCTCCATGAATCCAATAATCATCGGTCAAATTAGGACCAACGGATCCACCGCCGTCTGCCAAGTGACAAGCAACACATGCAGTGGTAAAGATTTTTTTACCCGCGTCTATATCAGAAGCATCTTTTAGATAAACAACTGAGTTTTCATCTACTTTATTGGCAGATTTTTTCAGGTATTCTTCTTTCTCTATTGCAGCTTTATCCATTGCAATAGTAAACTCTTCTTTACTTAAAGGCGCTGATTCCGCTACATGATATCGATATAAATATATACAACCAAAAATGATGGTCAAATAGAACCCATACAACCACCAGGGTGGAAGACGGTTATCCAATTCACGAATACCATCATAGTTATGACCCAAGTCAATATTGGCTTCTTCCTGAATAGGCCTAAATTTATTCAGGTTGTCCCACCATTTAACAAGGGCTGATTCAGTTGGCTCTTCCACTTCTGAAGTTGGCACTACCAAAGCAGCTTCTTTTGCAAGCAATTTTTTCAAATTGCCTAAAAGAACCAATAGAATAACCAATTCCAAAATAATTACAGAAATCAAAGCATAAAAAGAATACAAGCCAAGACCAGCAATAGTGGTTTCAGCAGGAGCTGCTACTGCATCTGCTCCAGGAGCGTCTGCCGCAAATAATGCGGTACTAACCAAGCAGAACAGGATTACTGCTACAGTTTTGCCAGCAGCATCAGAACGCTTGCGCTCGTCTTTAAATCTTTGTAAATACACTTGCGCGGCCCCAAGTATAACATTGGCCAAAAGGCCGATGGCTAATAATAATCCCACTATTATTACTAGCAATACTTGTGCTAAAGGGTTGGATAATTCCGACGCTTTAGGAGGGCCTGCCGCAAATGCATCGTTAGAGCCAAGTCCGATAGAAATCACAACTATCAGAATCGCCTTGACCCAATGAGCTATGGAGAAACGATTTTTAAACATATCAATGGTTTTAAGAGGTGCTTAATTGTCAAGTGGTAAATGGTTGATCTTATCTAGCATTTTTTTATCTGCTTTATACATCCATAAAAGAACAAGGACAAAAAAGCTAAAAAAGATGCAAAGAGAGGTCAATCCAAAAATGTCCACTCCAGTTATTTTTTCCAGGTAATTGATAAATTTCATACAATTCAATTTTTAAAAGTTGGCGGCTGCTTTTACAGCCGCCAATTCATTTATTTTGATGCAGTTGTTGCAGGTTTAGCAGCCAGTTTAATATCTGTTCCCATCCTTTGCAGGTAGGCAATCATGGCTACAATTTCTGCGTCTGCAGGTGTAATCAATTTTTCAATTTTTAAATTGATTCTAATCAGGTTGGCTTGCTGCATCAAATCCTGGTTGGCTATTTTGTCATAGCCTTCTGGATATGGTACACCTAGTGTTTGCATAGCCCTAATTTTAGCACCTGTTAAGGCTGTATCAATTTTATTATCAAATAACCAACCGTAAGAAGGCATGATGGATCCGGGACTCATACTTTGCGGCTCTAACATGTGGTTATAATGCCAGCTGTCAGGATATTTTCCACCAATACGAGCTAAATCTGGACCCGTACGTTTACTTCCCCATTGGAATGGATGGTCATATACAAATTCACCCGCCTTGCTGTATTCACCATACCTGGCTACTTCATCACGGAAAGGACGAATCATTTGTGAGTGACAGAGATAGCAACCTTCACGGATATAAATATCCCTTCCTTGTAATTCCAGCGGTGTATAAGGTTTCACTGCTGCAATGGTTGGAATATTGCTCTTGATTAAGAAGGTAGGAACTAATTCAAGGATACCGCCAATAGCTACTGCTACTAGAGAGAATACCAACATTTGAATAGGTCTTCTTTCAATCCATCTGTGCCAGTATTGCTTTCCATGGGTTTCTACTTCATCGCCTTTGGCAAGAGCTGGAGCTTCTGCTCCTTCTTCTGCAACCAATGAACCAGACTTAACTGTTTTCGCAATATTATACACCATAATAAATACACCCACTAAGTAGAGCAATCCACCTACGCTACGGGTAACATACATAGGAATAATATGGGTAACGGTTTCTAAGAACTGGAATTTTAAAGTTCCTTCTTCTGTAAATTGTTTCCACATTAAAGCCTGAGTAAAACCAGCCCAATACATTGGGATAGCATACAATACAATAGCAATGGTTCCAATCCAGAAGTGGGTAGTTGCCAATTTCTTAGAATACAATTGCGTATTGTACAACTTAGGAATTAGGTAGTACAAAATGGCAAATGTGAGAAAACCATTCCAACCCAACGCACCTACGTGAACGTGTGCTACAGTCCAGTCTGTAAAGTGTGTAATGGCATTGATACTTTTGATACTCAACAATGGTCCTTCAAAAGTGCTCATACCGTAACAAGTGATTGCCACCACCATGAATTTCAAAATAGGATCTTCTCTTACTTTGTCCCAGGCACCGCGCAATGTGAATAGGCCATTGAGCATACCACCCCAAGAAGGCGCAATTAGCATCAAGCTAAATACCATACCCAAACTTTGAGCCCAATCAGGCAAAGCAGTATATAATAAGTGGTGAGGACCCGCCCAGATATAGAGGAAGATCAAAGCCCAGAAGTGAATAATAGACAAACGATAAGAATAAACAGGTCTGTTAGCCGCTTTGGGTAAGAAATAATACATGATACCCAAATAAGGTGTGGTTAGGAAGAATGCCACCGCGTTGTGACCATACCACCATTGTACCAATGCATCTTGAACCCCTGCATAAAAGCTATAGCTTTTTAACAGGCTAAAAGGAATTTCAAAACTGTTCACAATATGCAACATGGCAACTGTGATCCAAGTAGCAATGTAGAACCAAATGGCTACATATAAATGGCTTTCTCTTCTTTTGAGAATAGTACCAAACATGTTGATTCCAAATACCACCCAGATTAAAGTAATCAGGATGTCAATAGGCCATTCCAACTCAGCGTATTCTTTACCAGTAGTATAACCAGTAACCAATGTCAATGCTGCGCAGACAATGATAAACTGCCAACCCCAGAAATGGATTTTGCTAAGTACATCACTAAACATGCGTGCCTTACAAAGACGCTGCAGGGAATAATAGACTCCCATAAAGATGCCGTTACCAACGAATGCGAAAATAACCGCGTTCGTGTGTACTGGTCTTACCCTACCAAAAGTGGTAAAGGGCAAGCCAAAGTTGGCAGCCGGGAGATAGATTTGAACAGCAATCAATAAACCCGCTATCATCCCAACTACACCCCAAAGGATGGTT
>CALRXZ020000108.1:0-14211 GCA_943372255.1 Chitinophaga pinensis | reverse complement strand
CAATTTTTCAATCTAGCATTAATAATGGACCATGGCAAACAGTAGCATCCAATATTAATCTTTCTAAAAAATATTTTTCGTGGTTCAGTCCAGATAGTATTGTAACAGTTCAATTAAGAATGGTGTTAGGACAAAACATGCCAACATCTGATACAGTGATCTTGGCTCCTATTATTTCCGCTAAAACAGGATTTAATTGTCCTGATTCTTTTCTTTTATATTGGCAAAAACAACCGGTTAAAAAATATCAGGTGTATCAATTGGGCCGGCAATACCAAGAACCATTTCTAACGGTATCTGATACAGCTGTCATATTTCAAAAATGGAATGTACCTAATCAGGTTTTTACAGTTGCGCCAATATTTGGCAATAATATCATAGGCTTAAGTGGATATGCTTTTGATTATATCAAACAAGGAATTGGTTGTTATGTTAAAGGGTTTATTGCTGATCCATCTGGGACTAAAAACGCCCAACTCAGTTTACAATTGGGTACAACTTATCAAATAAAAAAAGTAATCTTTGAAAAACAGACATCAACTGGATTTGAAAATTTATATTCTACAAGCCCTGTTGTTAATGACCAAATAAATGCAATTGTTCCAGCAACAAAAGGGCTCAATATTTACAGAGCTAAAATTGAATTAGAAAATGGATCAATTATCTATTCTAATCCAGAACAAGTTTTAATTTTTGACGGGAATCCCTTTTACTTGTTTCCCAACCCCGCCCCTAGTGGCTCTTTGTTAAAACTCATGTCTGAAAATCCAGATAATCTGCAACTAATGATTACTGATATCATGGGTAAAAAAATCATTATTCAAAAAATCAGTAGTTATATAGAATACATTCAATTGCCCTTAATCCCCCAAGGAGTCTACTATGTATCAGTTTTACAAGCTGGTACCATCTTAAAAACTATCCCATTGATTGTCTCTAAATAAAAATAGGGCTACTGCCCTACTTCTATTTAGTCTTATTATATAGAGGATATTAATAAAGCATCCTCACTTTAATAGTTTCCTTTACATCGCGCAGCAATTCCAAAGCCTGTTTAGAGAGTTTTTTATCTACGTCTAATACCACATAACCAATTTCATCATTGGTTTTTAGGTACTGGCCCACAATGTTGATGCCGTGTTTTGAAAGCTCTGTATTGATAGCACTTAAGACACCAGGCTTGTTATTGTGCACGTGCAAAATGCGATGCGCACCTTCTACAGGAGGCAAACCAATGGCCGGAACCGTATGAGATCCATTAGTGATACCCCTTTCTAAATATTGGAATAGTTTAATACTCACGTCTTCTCCAATATTCTGTTGAGCTTCTTCAGTAGATCCACCAATATGGGGTGTTAATAACACATTTGACAGACCTTGTAAAGGTGTTTCAAATTTATCACCATTCTTTTCTGGCTCCCAAGGAAATACGTCAATGGCAGCACCACCCAAATGACCTTCAGATAAAGCTACACTCAATGCCTTTAGGTCTACTACTTCACCACGGGCGTAATTGAGTAGAATGGCACCTTGTTTAAAGTACTTAAGGTTGGTTTTATTGATGAGATTCTTGGTGCTGGCAATTTCAGGAACGTGCAGAGAAACAATGTCTGATTGACCCAATAACTCTTTCAAGTTCTTGGCTGAAGATGCATTGCCCAATGGTAATTTGGTTTCTGTATCATAGAAAATCACTTTCATTCCAAGGGATTCTGCAAGTACACTTAATTGTGAACCAATATTTCCATATCCTATGATTCCCAATGTTTTACCTCTTAATTCAAAACTCCCTTTGGCCTCTTTCATCCAGATGCCTTTGTGGGCAGCAATGTTTTTATCTGGGATGCGGCGGATCAGCATAATACTGGCACCAATACATAATTCAGCTACTGAACGGGTATTACTATAAGGTGCATTAAACACCGCCACCCCTGCTTTGGTGGCAGCTTTCAAGTTTACTTGGTTCACGCCAATGCAGAAACATCCAATAGCTTGAAGTTTGGTTGCAGCATCTAATACTTTCTGGCTGATTTGGGTTTTGGAACGAATACCCACCAAGTGTACATCCTTGATTTCTTTGATTAATTCGTCTTCGCTTAGTGCGCCACTTAATTTCTTGACATTGGTATATCCGTTCTGCTTGAATTGCTGAACGGCTTTTTCGCTAATATTTTCTAAGAAAAGGATTTTGATTTTTTCCTTAGGATAGCTGGTAGCTGATTGCTTGCTCATGCTACAAATTTAAATGTTTATTTTATTCAGACCATGGCTATAGTTTTCCACGATGGTTCTGTTACCATCTTCTTGCCCCTATATTTGTCACTTTAGCATAAACCCACCATAATGCCCAAAACCATGCTGGTACCCATTCTTAGTATATTTTTGATTTCCTGTGGTAATCCAACTTCAGAACCCAAAAAAGACACTGTAGTACAGCAAACCATTCCTACAAGGGTATTGACAGAAAAAGAGAAAGCTTATTATCAAGACAAAATTGAAACCTTATACAATACCACCCTTAAAAAAACAGGCTTTAATGGAAGTATTTTATTGGCCAAAAATGGTGAGATTGTATTTGAGGATTATAGGGGTTTGATCAATTTTAAAACCAAGGAATATATTGGACCTACTACTCCATTTCATTTGGCATCTATTTCCAAAACCTTTACTGCTACCGTTATTCTGCATTTAATGGAGCAGGGTAAAATCAGTTTGGATGACCCTGTTGAAAAATACCTGCCAACATTCCCTTATCAAGGAATTAGTATTCAAGACCTTTTAACGCATCGTAGTGGATTACCCAAATATGATCACTTTATGGATGGTACTCGTACTGAAACATATAAAGTAAAAAACAAAAAAGGCAAATGGGTAAAACGTACTAGAACCTATAAATTACCAGTTAAAGTAGCTGGTTTACCAGATAATGAAGGCGTTTTGCAATATATGATTGACTATAAGCCCAATTTAGAAGCATCGCCTAATAGAAGGTACCAATATTGTAATACCAATTATGCCATGTTGGCCTTGATCATAGAAAGGATTACCAAGATGGATTTTCCTACTTATATGCAAGACAGTGTATTCCATGTGTTGGGCATGCAAAGTAGTTATGTTTTTAGTAAGAAAGATACCGCCAATTATGTACCTTCTTATAATTATAACAACGCCCCCTTCCCATTAGAGAAATTGGATTGTATTTATGGGGATAAGAATATATATAGTACTGTAAGAGACTTATTAGCTTGGGATAAAGCCTTGTATGCTGGCTATTTTGTGAGCAAGGAAACAATGGATATGGCCTATAGACCGTATAGTAATGAAACCCGTGGGCAAAAAAATTATGGACTGGGCTGGCATTTGTATATAAATCCACCAGATCCTACCGTGGTTTATCATAATGGATGGTGGCATGGTAATAATACTGTGTTTAAAAGACTGATTTCTGATTCTGCCACTGTAATTATTTTAGGTAACAAGTTCAACCGCAGTATATGGTCTGCAGGCAAAATGAGTTCTGTGTTCACAGGTACACCGGATACTACAGAATTAGAACAATAATGATAATAATTCGTCAAAATCAACGTTTTATTGATACTGCGGCAAGAAAAGCCTGATAGGATGCTAACTATATGGTTTTCCCCTATTTTTGCAGACTTTATATTTTAAACTACGAGACACTAACTGTTTATGGACAAAATTCTGTTTTACGCTGTCCCCGCTATGGGACTAGTAGGATTGCTCTACACCCTGATCAAGTTTAACTGGGTGGCCAAACAAGACGCGGGTAACGACCGCATGAAAGAAATTAGTACGTATATCGCTGAAGGAGCCATGGCTTTCTTGAAAGCGGAATACAAGATCCTAGCCTATTTTGTGGTAATTGTTGCCATCTTATTGGGTATCATGGGATATTCTGATTCCAATAGCCATTGGAGTATTGCACTTGCTTTTATTTTTGGTGCATTCTTTAGTGCTTTAGCTGGATTCATTGGTATGAAAATAGCTACTAAGGCAAACGTGCGCACTGCTCAAGCAGCTCGTACTTCATTAAGCCAAGCTTTGAAAGTTTCTTTCACTGGTGGTTCTGTAATGGGTATGGGTGTTGCAGGTTTGGCTGTATTGGGTTTAGGTTCTTTGTTTATTGTTTTGAAAATGGTTTTTGCGCCAACTCAAGCAGTAGATAGTGAAGAAATGAAGCGCGCTATTGAAGTATTGACTGGATTTTCTCTAGGTGCTGAAAGTATTGCTTTGTTTGCCCGTGTTGGTGGTGGTATCTATACCAAAGCAGCTGACGTAGGTGCTGATTTAGTAGGTAAAGTAGAAGCTGGTATTCCAGAAGATGATCCCCGTAACCCTGCTACTATTGCGGACAACGTGGGTGATAACGTAGGTGACGTTGCAGGTATGGGTGCCGATTTATTTGGTTCTTATGTTGCAACTGTTTTGGCTACTATGGTACTTGGTAGAGAAGTAACTGGTGTTGGTGGTGTTGCCTTGGTTGATAATTATGGAGGTCTATCTCCTATTTTGTTACCAATGCTGATTGCAGGTTTGGGAATTCTATTTTCCATCTTTGCTACTTTCTTTGTTAAGATCAGTGATAGCGCTGGTTTGAGCACACAGAAAGTACAAAATGCATTGAACATGGGTAACTGGGGTTCTATTTTAATCACAGCTGTTGCATGTTATTTTCTTGTGAATTATTTGATGCCAGAACATATGTTGTTGCGTGGATTTGATTTTACGCCTAATATGATTTTTGCTGCTATTCTGGTTGGTCTTGCAGTTGGTACATTAATGAGTATGATTACTGAATATTATACTGCCATGGGCAAACGTCCAGTGATGAGTATTATTCGTCAGTCTTCTACAGGACACGCAACCAATATTATTGGTGGTTTGGCTGTAGGTATGGAATCTACTATGTTGCCAATAATTGTTTTGGCTGGAGGTATTTATGGTTCTTATTACTGCGCTGGTTTATATGGTGTTGCCATTGCTGCTGCCGGTATGATGGCTACTACTGCTATGCAATTAGCCATTGATGCATTTGGACCTATTGCGGATAACGCAGGTGGTATTGCAGAAATGAGTGAATTACCAAAAGAAGTTCGTGAAAAAACTGATATACTTGATGCCGTAGGTAATACTACTGCTGCAACAGGTAAAGGTTTTGCTATTGCATCTGCAGCTTTAACTGCACTTGCTTTGTTTGCAGCCTTTGTGGGTATTGCAGGTATTAATGGTATTGATATTTACCATGCCGATGTATTGGCTGGTTTGTTTGTTGGTGCTATGATTCCATTTATCTTCTCTTCATTAGCCATTAGGGCGGTGGGTGAAGCTGCTATGGCCATGGTTGAAGAAGTGCGTAGGCAGTTCCGTACCATTCCTGGTATCATGGAAGGTACAGGTAAACCTGAATACGATAAATGCGTAGCTATTTCTACAGAAGCGTCTTTGAAAAAAATGATGTTGCCTGGCGCTATTGCTATTCTTTCACCTATTATCATTGGTTTTGTATTTGGACCAGAAGTATTGGGTGGTTTCTTA
The DNA here is from genome assembly GCA_943372255.1 of Chitinophaga pinensis. Lineage (GTDB taxonomy): Bacteria > Bacteroidota > Bacteroidia > Chitinophagales > Chitinophagaceae > Sediminibacterium > Sediminibacterium pinensis_M. Next base: position 8,655 of record CALRXZ020000108.1, on the reverse strand, counting down.
GCAGGTGCTACTGTTAGCGGTGTTCTGATGGGTATGTTCCAGAACAATGCTGGTGGTGCTTGGGATAATGCCAAGAAATCTTTTGAAAAAGGTGTTGAAATTAACGGAGAAATCTATTACAAGAAATCAGAACCACATAAAGCTTCTGTAACTGGTGATACAGTTGGAGATCCATTTAAAGATACTTCAGGACCTTCTATGAATATCTTAATCAAATTAATGTCTATTGTTTCTTTGGTAATTGCTCCTACTTTGGCTCAATTGCACAAGTCTAAGGCTGCGCCGATGGTTGAAAAGAAGATTGAAATGACCATTAATGCGGTATCAAATGATTCTACTAAAACTGGAACAACCATTACTGCAACTGGTGACGATTTCAAAGCTTTGATTGAAGCAGTTAAGAAAGATGGTTTTCAAGTTGAAGGAAAATTGTCTGTAGAATTAAAAGATGGCAAGTTGATCATCAATGGTAAAGAGCAGGATGCTGCTACTTTGGCTAAATATCAATCTTTGTTTAATGGTAAGAATCAATTGAATATTAATATCAATGAACAAGAGATAAAGAAATAAGTCTTTATTGACTCACATAAAAAAATCCCGAATCATAAATGGTTCGGGATTTTTTTATGCTGTTTATCAAAGCGATTTACCACAGATTCCTAGGGCACCAATCACCATAACGGTTACCAATTAAAAATCCAATCAGGATTTCATGTGTTCCCCTACTCACGGTATTGAGTTGAGAAGTTTGTAGGTCATATGAATAACCCACATTAATGGTGCGGCTAATATTCAAACCAACCATTCCTGCAATTCCGTCTTGGTATCTATAAGAAGCTCCGGCCCAAATAAGGTCTTGGTATTGGAATTTGGCATTGACATCAAAGCCTATTGGTAAGGGACTTACATATCTAATTAAAGTAGAAGGCAAAAAACTCACGTCATCACTTAATTGAAAACGCATACCTGCACTAAAGAATAAATGCGGTACAAGTTTACCCCTTTCAAGATAAACAGTGTTATCAGAAAAAGCAATCTGTTGTGGAATAATTTGTTGGGCAGATAGACCAATGAAATAATCTGCTGAATAAAGCCAAAGCCCGGCACTGATATCCGGTTTAATGGTATTTATTAATCCACTTCCAGCTACAGCAGGATCAACCGTAATAGTTCCAAAATTTAATTTACTGGCGTCTAAACTCATATTGGTAAAGCCTGCTGAAACACCTGCAGACAAACTAGTAGTTGGTGAAAGTCCTAAGTGATAAGCATAAGTTCCATAGGCAGCAAACCTATTCAATGGGCCTGTTTTGTCATTGAGCATGGTAAACCCAACTCCATGGTGTGGATCAGGTGCAGTATAATTGCGCCAGTAATTTGCACCCCTAGGATTTTCACCAGGAGTACGAAAACTGGTTGCATTATCATTGCTGTATGCAGCTTTTTTCAATGGACCGTGCAAAGTTAAATAAGTGGTTACTGGAGCGTCTTGTAAACCAACCCATTGCATACGGTGACTGATCTTCATATCCCAATAATTTTCAATTCCTGCTACTGCTGGATTGATTAAATAATTATTCAGGATGTATTGGGTATAATAAGGTCGTTGCTGTGCAGCAAGCCCTCCCGCAATTAAGATTCCCAAAAACAATATTTTAATTTTCAACTGCATAATCTATTTGATAATGGTCACGGATCCTTGAATGGTAGCCCTTCCATTCTTTGGGTTAATAATATAATAATAGGTTCCAATTGGCAAAGCTACTCCATTGAAGGTTCCATCCCATTGTGTTGAATAACCATTGGAACTAAACACTTTTTGTCCATATCGGTTAAACACATCTACTGTTGCACCAGGATAAGACTCAAGGTATTCAATTTTCCAAGTATCATTAATGCCATCCTTATTGGGAGAAAACGCATTGGGAACTAAAGGAGCCAACAACAATTTGATGAAAATATCATCTGTTACGCTACAGTTGCCAATACCTGTAAGGGTTAATTTGTAGGTGACATCGCCAAGCGGCGTAGATATAGGAACCCTTGCTGTATCAGAATTCAAATACAAAGAAGGTGTCCAGAGATATTGTAAATTATTACCATACACATACAAAGGTTTCAAAGCTGTTTGTCCACCTTCAAGTACTACCAAATTAGGCCCCAAATCCAATACTGGATATGGATGTACAATAATGGATTTTGTTACCGTATCGCTTACACAACCTTGTGTATTATAAGTATAGAGTACAATATTATAGGTACCAGAATCTGTAAATTTCTTAGATGGATTTTGTAAACTGGAGCTGTTTCCTTGTGCTAGATCCCATTTCCATACATTTATCGCACTGGTTATACCTTGACTATTATCGGTAAATTGAATGGTTTCATTTACACAAATTTCTATAGGTGTAGTAACAAAAGCAGCTTTGGGTTGGGGAAATACATTGGAGAAAGCTTGAACAGTTGAATCAATACAACCATCTTTGGAAGTGACTTGTTGTTTTACCTGATAAGTACCCAGTGCAGAAAACTGGTGCTTCCCGTCTTTCAAAGTCCAAGAAGAAGTATTGTTGGCGTCTCCAAAAGTCCATAGATAACTAAACAATGCTTCTGACCCATCAGGGATGTTACTGGTATTGGTGAATGTGGCATTGCCATCTGGTAAGCAAACGATATTTGGTTGTGTAAAAGCAACCCTTGGCAAATAATTTACTTTTAAAACCTGTTCATTCAAAGGGCTAATACAACCACTATCAGTTGTTACTCGCAAACCAATAGTGTAATTATTAGCAGTGTTGTATTGGTAATTAAAACTAGTAGTTGATTGTTTGTCAACTGTAACAGCATCTCCAAAACTCCAATCTCTTTTGACAATATTGCTGAAATTGGCAACAGAACTATCTGTAAAAGCTATACTGTTCTTTTCACAAACAATATTTTGAACGCCCCATTTTGCCGTTGGCGATGGCCAAACTGTAATGCTTTGGCTGACAGAATCTCTACAACCTTTATCTGAAATACTTAAGTATTGAATGCTATAAGGCCCTCCTACTCCAGCAGTTACTGGATTAAATAGACCTGTTGCCATATTGGTAATACCAGTACCAGAGAAAATGGGACTTCCACTTGCATTGGGAACACTTGCATTAAAACTAGCTTGAGGGAATAGTCTTGGTGTGGCGTCTAAACAGATTCCTGGCACTTTACTAAATGCCACTTTGGGACTTTGCAAAATGGTAACTAATTTTTCAATTTTCTTATTACAAGAAGAACCAGATGCTCCTGAATATGCCACCAAACGAATGGTATAATTCTTAGTAGCTGGGCTTTGAAAATCTGGATAGAGATAACTGTATAAAGAATCAAATCCAGGATCTTCCACCACGGTTTTTTTGGTTAGGTCAGTGATATCCCAGAAAATTTCTAGTCTGGTAACATTACCAAAATCCAGCATTTTTGATTTGTTACGGATTACCACTTGTCTATTGGAACAGAGTTCTGTACTATTTATAACGTCAAATTGTGGGTCAGGATTACTACCGTTTACGGTAAAGGCTTGGGTAATACTGGTTTTGCAACCATAGATAGAAGTTACTTGTAAAGAAACTTGATAATTTGCAGGAGTGGTATATTTAACCTTTGGATCTTTTGCGGTTGCTTCATTAACAGATAAAGGAACTGGTGCAGGACTAACAGCTGGCGTTCCTGCGTTAAAATTCCATAGATAGGTAAATCCATTGCTATTGTCTGCAATCTTAGTACTGTCAAAGAACTGTGTCACCGCATCGTTCTGACAAACTTCAGGCAAGATAAATCCAGGCTCTGGTAATGGTCTAATATTAATCTCTTTTGTAAAGGGAAGACTCAAACAACCTGTATTTGTTTCAACAATTAATGAAACAGTTATTGGTCCAGAAGCAGTATAAGTTATGGTTCTAGGTGAGGATACGGTTAGGGTATCTTTTTTACCATTCCCATAGTCCCAATACCATTTTACAATACTTCCTGTTGCAATGGTTGAAAGATCATTAAAACTAATGCTTTGGTTCACACAACTATCTGAATACGAGAATGAAGCCAATGGCAGTGCTGAATATGTTTTGGTTATAGTTGTGTCACCAACACAGCCATAATAGTTAATGGGACGATATCTAATATTATAGGTTCCACCTATACTGTATTTTTTAATTGGATTAAAGGCCGAGTCAGTAGTTCCATCTCCAAAATCCCAAAGACCCGTTTCAATTATTCCATTTCCTAATGTATTAGTTGCGTCAAAGAAACGAACAGAATCAGACACACAACCACTATTATTGGTAGTAAAATTTGCAAATGGTAGATCAATCACTTTTACAGGAATGGTATACAATTGATCCGTACTTCCACATCCATCAGGGGTAGCTGAGGTAGTATAGAGTTTAATAGTATCTCTTAGTGCTGCTGTATTGGATTGTCCAAATTTGTAAATCTGACCAGGGCTGTAATAATATAATTTTTGACCATTGATATTGGTACTACTATCCGCTACTGGTGCATTAATAATCCCAATGGTACTATTAGGGCTAATATTTGGAGAAGCAGTAAATTCCCATTTAAGGCTGGATGGCTGAAAATTTAAAGGAATGGAAAATTCAAAAGGGGTATTTACACAAGAAATAGCCGAATCTAATCTTTTATATGGGTTCTGAAAAGATGCTGTTTGTGAAAAGTCTTTCACATTTGTTCCGGCATTGTACCCATAAGATTCAGCATTCCCAAAGCCATATGCAATGGCATTAAAACCAGAATCTGAGAAAAGAGTATGTGAACCAGAACTAACTGGAATAATGGCGTATGAGAAATTGCTTTCCTGAGGATGTGTTTGAAATAAAGCTGATTGAGAAATTCCATCAAGTTTAAAACTATTGACTCCCCCTGTTTTAATAATTACATTAATATAACTCTGCAGAATTCTATATTGATTGGCTGAATAAAGCGTGATTTTACTAATGGTTTGTTCAATAGGACTTAAATAAATCATTTCTGGATCCCCTCCAATACCATTACTACCTGTACCTGTTACATTGGGATTACCCTCAGTTCCTTGTGTAGTACAATATTGGGCTACCATTATAGGAATATTGGATTCAATTAAATTTGGTATAGCTGGATTGGTTCCTGAAGCATTACCATTTTTAAATTGATAATAAAAGTTATTAATCAAAGATGATTTGGGAAGAACTACCCCATTTAATTTTACTTCTGTATTTGGGTCTGTAACACAAATTCTATAAAAGTTATTGGGTTGAGAACCTGTTGGAGCGGTTAAATATTTTTTGCCCCAAGCTACTGAAGGAAATGCTTGAGCAAATACATTATCAGCAGATCCATTATTGGATCCACCAATACTCAATTTACCAGCACCAGAAAACACGGCTATTTTTTTACAACCACCAGACCCATTATTGCTAATTGACCTAATTTTTGAACCAGTTAAATCTACACCTGTGCTTCCAACTACGGTACCAATAACGGAATAAATCTCACCTTTTGCTAAAGGAATAGGGGTAGAAGGAATTCCAACTGCTAAACCATTCAAATTTGTTCCAGAGGGGGTTATTTCAATAGACGTATTATCCTCTGTAGCAATGACAAAAAAGTAGGAGTTAGAAAATGCTTGATTAGATAATTGAGTATAATTAACAGAATAATATTCCTTACCTAAAGTATTGGTTGGAAACAATAGTGAAGCGCCCGAAACTGATTGATTGTAAATATGTTCATATGCCACAATTGGTACATCACTTGTTACATGAATGCCTTTGTTTTGTTTTCCCACAAAGTTAATTCTACAATCTTGGGCACCGGTTTTGGGTAATGGATTAGTCAATGTTACTTGGTTTGCAATTACCGTATAGGTTTGACTATAACCTAATCCTGGAATTTCAACTAGTACAGTAGCATTTTTGTCTGAAGTAAAATAAAGAATCATTTCTTGTGCCCCCCCACCGGTAGCATTTCCAAATGAAGTATTTGACATACCTACATGGTAGCCATAACCCAACCAAAAATCCGTTCCTTTATTAGAAAAATCCTGGGAATTGGCTTGCAGGATGCCCAAAAACATTATAAAACAAAGCAAAAATGAGGTCTTCTTCATCTGGGGGGCAACTGCTTTATCAGAAACTTTGCTATTTCTGATTAACGATTAAAAATAATGATTAACACAATAAAAGCCATAGTTAAGAGCCATTAAAATACCAATATGTTGTTTTTATAACAAAGATTTACTGGCAGGCCCCATACAACTCAATAAATCTAGAATGCTCAGATTTGCTTGAAAACCTATTCTGTCTTCAAAAACCTGTGGATAGCTAACCTTATTTAAGACCATTTGAAAGTCATTGGGTTTAAACTGATCTCGAATATCATTTTCCGTTTGTCTAAAATTTGCTTCTTGCTCCAAGGCATAACTTGGAATGAGTTTAGACTTTAATTGCTTCAAAGCCCACTCCTGAGAAGCTAGATTTAAATCAAGTAAGTATTCCTGTTTTTTTTTGAATAGGACTTTTAAGCTATCCTGGTAGTATTCAAAAAAGGGAGATTTTCCATAGCAGGAAACAATGCTTCTCCAATGTTGCTCTTGCCAATCTTGGTCATAACTGATTTTTACATCCTTGGTTTGACTTTTTTGGATCCTTCCTTTTTGCAAGGGTACAGATAGAACTATGAGCCCATTGCTACCCGCAATGATGGTCCTGTTCCGAAAACTGGTTTTTGGGTAGGCTTCGTATTGTGCAATTTCTATATTTGAAAAATTAAACAACAATTTATACCAATTAACCTGACCAAAGTATTGACTTTCAGTTATATAGTTATTTGAAATATTGTTTTGTGGAAGATTGTTCATATTAGTATTGATATGGTTTAAAAAAGATCAAATTATTATCTAATTTAATTTTAGATAAATCTTGTAATCAATTGTTAGATAGTTTATTAATTGAAATAAATTATACTAAGTATTTGAGTTTCATTATAATTTATAATTTGACCTATTTTTCCTAACCTATTTAGTAGGAAAGTTACAAATTATAACAATTGATTGTAGGGCAGATTGGAGCTTCTATGCTATTTTGTGTACAAATTAAACTGGATGAAAATTTGGACACTTTCTGCCCTACTGGCGTGTTTGTTAATGGCATGCGCTGCCCCCAAGGCATTTGAATACCGAGACGTTAGAAATGTAAAACTGGATAAAATTGGGTTTGACAAGACAATCCTAAATATGGAATTGGTCTATTTTAACCCCAATAAGTTTGGCTTGGATCTTAAGAAGGTAGATGCCGATGTATATATTGATAACCACTATTTAGGAAAGATGATCTTGGATACCAGCATGCATATTCCCAAGAACCAGGAATTTACCCTACCCTCTAAAATTGCCATAGATTTAAAGGGATTATATAAAAATGCCCTGAACCTCATGATCAGTAATGAGGTACTAGTTTCAGTAAAAGGAACCACTAAAGTGGGAAAGGCTGGAATATTCAAAACAGTTCCCTTTACCTATGAAGCTAGGCATCAGATGAAACTGTTTTAATAATTGATGAATTGGTTAGTTCCCTTTGTAGGGTTCCATATGACAGGGTTTTCTGGGTTGAGGTCCACCCCCGTCTTCCGCTCTTTTACACAAAGCGGATAATTTTTTGTAAGCGTCTTCTGTAGCTTTTTCGGTATCAGCGTCAAAACCAGCATTGTTCATGGCTGTTCTGATTTGGTCTGTGCTCACCCTATCAGGAAAGTATTGCAGCTTGATTTCTCCTTGCAATAGGTTGTATTTCCATTGAATAATGCCTTTCTCAAAATTGCTGTTGTTCTCAACTATCAAGTACTTGTCAAGAGACTCTCTACATTCCCAACACTTTAAATTGGCTGATTTAATGGTAATCCATAGGGCTTTATCCGCTTGCGCAAATAGATGATTACTAATTAATAATGTAAAAACACTAATTAATAGGGCCTTTTTCATGTGTTGTTTTTAGGGTTAAATGCCTTTCCAGTTAGCAGGATCTTCTCTCCATTGTAATAACAAAGTTTCAGTTTCAGCAGAAACTGTTCCTTTTTCAACAGCCATTCCAATTAAAGTACTATAGTTGGTAAGACTCTTATAGGGTACAGATGCCAATTCAAAAGCCTCCGTTGCCTGTTTAAATCCATAAGTAAAAATAGACACCATACCAATCACTTCTAGCCCTGCATCGCGGAGCACTTTTACTACGTCTAAAGAACTCTTTCCTGTAGAAATCAAGTCTTCAATAACCAATACTTTTTGACCTGGTTCAAAACTGCCTTCAATTTGGTTACCTAATCCGTGTTCTTTGGGTTTTGGACGTACATAGATATAGGGCATTTTAAGTTGATCAGATGCCATGGCTCCCCAAGGAATACCTGCTGTGGCAACACCCGCCAATAATTGGGCTTCCGGAAATCCTTCAAAAATCACATTGCACATTTCACTCTTGATAAAATCGCGGGTATAGGGAAAGGACAATACTTTTCTGTTGTCACAATAGATGGGACTTTTCCATCCACTGGCCCAAGTAAATGGTTCTTCAGGACGCAGTTTCACCGCCCCTACTTGCAATAATTTTTCTGCAACTGCCTTTTCATTTGTCA